>NZ_JBFULB010000059.1:0-16551 GCF_056400545.1 Stenotrophomonas sp. P5_A8
ACAGAGGGCGCCACGCACTGCGTGACGCCCCGTGCCCGATCAATGCCCAACGTTCTGCTTCAACCACGCATCGCGCGCGCCCGGGGCCAGCGCCAGGAACTGGGCCCGCACCTGTTCGCGTTCCTGCGGTGGGGTGCGCTGGGCCACCAGGGTGAGCTGGGCAAGCTGGTCGGTACTGAGCTGGYGCAGGACCGCCAGCGCCGGCTCACGCTGCTCGGCCGGCAGGTAGCCAAACAGACCCTGCAGCTTGGGGAACAGCTGGCCCAGCTGCGGGCCGAGCAGCCAGCCACCGCGGAAGCGCTGGTCCTGCTGGGCGAAACGCTCGCGCAGGGCCTGTTGCTGGGCCGGTGGCAACGCGGCGATGCGGCGCGCGGCCTCGCGCACGCGCGCGCGCTCGGGTTCGGGCAAGGCCTGCCATGCCGCGTAGCGGCTGCGCAGGTCGCGCAGCTGCGCCGGATCCAGCGCGGCCGGCGTGGCCGGAATGGCCGGGCGGGTCGTCGGTACCGGGGTGGCGCTGGAGGGCACCGGCAGCGGCAAAGCCACCGATTCCGGCGCCGCCGCTGCGCTGCCTGCCAGCGACAGGCCCACGACCAGGCTCAGGAGCGTCTTACTCATCGGTGCTGGTCTCCAGGCCGGCCGTCGCCGGTTCCGGGCGGCTGGGTTGCGGTTGCGATTCGTCGACCGGTACCGGCCCGCCTGCGGCAAACCAGGCATACAGGTCGGCGTCCCGCGCTACCGCCAGCGCCGGATCAGCCAGCATCGCCGCGTCGCTGGCGRTGTGTGCCGGGTCGACCGGGGCGGTCACCGGCAGATCCTCGGCGGGCAGTTCCTCCACCGTCACCGGGCCGGTGTCGCCCACGGCGCCTTCCGGCGTGCTGGCGACCGGATCGGTGCCGTGGCGCGCGTGCTTCCACCAGGCTGCGCCGCCAAGCAGGACCCCGGTGGTGACCGCCACGATCAGCAACCCCTTCCATGGCAGTCGGCGTGCCCCCCGGCGCTTCGGCGCACGCGTCGGCCGGGCGTCGGCCTTGTTCGGGGTGCGCCAGGAGGCGGTGTCCTGGCTCGGCGCAGGCGCGGCGACGGGTTGCTGCAGCCGCTGCAGGCGCGACAGCGGCAGGTCGCGCAGGCGCAGCTGCACCTGCTCGGCCAGCGCGCGCCAGGCAGACGCATCGGGATGGCCCTGGGCATCGCGCGGGCACGCCTCGGCCAGGGCCTGCTGATAGTCGGCCACGGGCAGATCGAGGATCTGCGCAGCGGCGGCCTCGTCCAGGCTGCCGCCGATGCGCAGCAGCAGCGCCAGCCGCGCCGCCGGTGCCAGCGCAGGCAGGTGGGCCAGTTCCGGCGGCCACTGGCCGCCGGCGGCGGGCACCCGGATCGGGGTGCGATGGGCCAGCAGGATCCAGAAACGGTCCGGCCACTGCGCCATCGGCACGTCGCTGGCGATACCGGCGAAGGCCCGCATCACCGCCACCAGGGCCTGTTCGGCCACGGTCGGGTCGCCGCATTGCAGCTCGGCCACCACCAGCGCGCGGCGTTCAACGCCACGCAGGAACGCCGACAGCGCGCCGGCTGCGGTAGAGGAAACGGGGGCCGTCGCAGCCGTCATAGCAACTCCATCAAGTGCGGAAATGATAGCGATTGCGTCGCTGATCGGGCGTGCCAATGTAGGCCACGTGTGAAGACGCAGAGGCCGGATAGACGCAGGTACGGGCGCAGGTTGTGCACAGCATCAATGAAATCCGCCGCCCGAGAGGGCGTGAAGGGGGGTGTGGTCATGTTTCAGCTTTGTTTCACAGATATCTTATTGTTTTAATTGACTATTGTTGTGTGGCTATTTTTTGACCAAGTTGAGGAAGACGTCGGAACTCCCTGACCCCGGGCCCGCAGTTCGCCAGTGGTGCACAGACTTATCCACAGAAGATGTGGATAAGCCTGAATCTCTCGACAGGACAGATATTTAGCCACTATTTAGGTTGGGCGAGTCAGCGTGGGGAGCGTGTCACAGGTCGCTGCCGGGCATGAGATGGACAGCTACACTGCTGCGATGCCCAGCTCCGATCCGGCCCTGCCCCTGTCGCTTACTGGCGGCCCTACCCCCCTGCTGAATGCGCCGACCCTCCAGGTTGCGGTGCCGCTGCCCCTGCCGCAGTGGTTCGACTACGCCCCACCGCCGGGCGAGCCGCCGCATGYGGGGATGATCGGCCGCCGGATACGGGTGCCGTTCGGGTCTCGCGAACTGGTCGGGGTGGTCGCGGCGATCGGCACGGTCGCCGATGGCGGCAGCCTGCGCGCCGCGCTGGAATGGATCGATGACGCACCGCTGTTGCGCGAGGAGCTGTGGAGCTCGCTGCAGTGGCTGGCCCGCTACACCCATGCGCCGTTGGGCGAAGTGGTCAGCACCGCGTTGCCGGCGCCGTTGCGGCGCGGCGATGCGCTGCCCGACACCCATCGTTGGGGCTGGCAGCTGACCGAAGCGGGCCACGCGCAGCGGGACCGCCTGCGCGCCGGCACCCGGCCGCAGCGGTTGGGCGCCTTGCTGGCTGACGGGGTGGTGGACGAGGACGTGCTGGACGCGCGCATGGACGACTGGCGCAGCGCTGCCCGCGCCCTGGCCAAGCGCAACCTGGTGGAGCGGATCGCGCTGGACCATCAACGCGCGGTGACGCAGGCCAGTGCCGGACCGCCGCCGAATCCCGAGCAGGCCGAGGCGATCGCCGCGATCACCGCCGGCACCGGCTTCGGGGCCTACCTGCTGGACGGGGTGACCGGCAGCGGCAAGACCGAGGTGTACCTGCAGGCGATCGTGGACTGCCTGGCACGGGGTCGCCAGGCGCTGGTGCTGGTGCCGGAAATCGGCCTGACCCCGCAGACCCTGTCGCGCTTCCGCAAACGTCTGGGCATCCCGGTGCACGTGCTGCATTCGGGCCTGAACGACAACGAGCGCGCGCGGGTGTGGGCGGCGGCGGCGCGCGGCGAGGCGCAGGTGATCGTCGGCACGCGCTCGGCGGTGTTCACCCCGTTGCCCAACGCCGGCCTGATCGTGGTCGACGAAGAACACGATGGCAGCTACAAACAGCAGGATGGCATCCGCTACCACGCGCGTGATTTCGCGCTGGTACGGGCCAAGGCGCTGGACGTGCCGGTGGTGCTGGRCAGCGCGACGCCCTCGCTGGAATCGCTGCACAACGCGCAGGCCGGACGCTACACGCACCTGCGCCTGAAACAGCGCGCCGGCGAGGCGCGACCGCCGCGCGTGCGCGTGCTGGATGTACGCAAGCGACCGTTGCGCGATGGCCTGTCGCCGGAGGTGCTGCAGGGCATCGCCGACCACCTGCAGGCCGGCCACCAGGTGCTGGTGTTCAAGAACCGGCGCGGCTATGCGCCGGTGCTGCTGTGCCACGACTGTGGCTGGACCGCGCCGTGCCAGCGCTGCGATGCACCGATGACGGTGCACGCCGGCGGGCGCCGCCTGCAGTGCCACCATTGCGGTGCGCGCCAGTCCGCGCCGCTGGCCTGCCCGGACTGCGGCAGCCTGGCGCTGCAGCCGCAGGGCATCGGCACCGAGCGGCTGGAAGAACACCTGGTGCAGGCCTTCGCCGACTACCCGGTGATCCGTATCGACCGCGGCACGACCTCGCGTCGCGATGCGCTGGAAACCCAGCTGGCCACGCTCGGCGACCGCGCCGGCATCCTGGTGGGCACGCAGATCCTGGCCAAGGGCCACGACCTGCCCAAGCTGACCCTGGTGGTGGTGGTGGGGATCGATGAGGGGCTGTTCTCGGCCGATTTCCGCGCCAGCGAAAAACTCGCCCAGCAGTTGATCCAGGTGGCCGGCCGCGCCGGTCGCGCCACCGACCCCGGCGAGGTCTGGCTGCAGACCCACCACCCCGGGCACCCCCTGCTGGAAACACTGGTCAATGGCGGCTACCACGCCTTCGCCGAGGCCGAGCTGCAGCAGCGCGAAGCGGCCGGTTTCCCGCCATTTGCGCACCTGGCGCTGCTGCGTGCCGAGGCCCAGCAGGTGGAGCATGCCAACGCGATGTTGAGTGCGGTGCGCGGATTGATTCCCGAAGAGGCGGCAGTGGAGCGCTACGGTCCGATGCCCGCGCCAATGCCGCGCCGGGCCGGATACCAGCGTACGCAGCTGCTGCTGTCGGCGCCGGCCCGGCGCCCGTTGCATGGGGTGCTGGATCTGATCACGCCGCAGATCCATGGGTTGCCGCAGGCGCGGAAGGTGCGCTGGTCGCTGGATGTGGATCCGACGGATCTGTATTGAGGCGGTCGCCTCGGTACAGACCCATTGCGCGCGCCATCCTGTGCTTCAGGTCAACGCAGTCATTACGCCGCGCTGATACGCCGGCCGCTGTTTGAGGCGTTCGTACCAGGCGGCCAGGTGCGGCAGGTGCGGGCGCTGGATCGGCATTTCGAACCAGGCGTAGATGAAGGCGCCGAGCGGGATATCCCCCATCGCGAAGTCGTCGCCGGAGAGCCACGGCTGCCGCGACAACGCGTCATCGGCCATCGCCAGCAGTTCGCCCGAGCGCACCAGCGCCGCGGCGATGCGTGCTTCATCGCGGTCGGCCGGGGCGGTGCGCAGCGTGCCCCAGAACAGATCGCGGAACACCCCGGCGAAGGTGGACGTGGTCCAGTCCATCCACTTTTCCGACTGCGCGCGGGCGACTACGTCTTCGGGGTACAGCGTGCCCAGCGCGTACCGCGCCGACAGGTAGCGCACGATGGTGTTGGATTCCCACAGCGGCAGGCCATGGTCTTCGATCACCGGCACCAGCCCGTTGGGATTCATCGCGCGGTATTCGGGCGACTGGGTGCCGCCGAACGCGCCGCCGACCTGGATCGACTCGTACGGCGCCCCGATTTCCTCCGCGCACCACAGCACCTTGCGCACGTTGCTTGAATTGTGGCGGCCCCAGATCTTCAGCATGTTGGATGTCCCAGTCGCAAGAGGCGTGGCACCGGGCCGCGCGGTGCCGCTACGATACGCCGATCGGCGGCGTGGCCGTCACCTCAAGGATGAAATGGAATGTTCACCCAGTTCCTCGAAATCGGCTTGTTGTGCGTCGGTGTGGTGATGTTGGTGGTGGGCTACCGCCGCAACCATCGCAACCTGATGCTGGCCGCGGCCCTGGTGCTGATGTCCTTCGGGACGCTGCAGGACTTCAGCCGTGGGGTCATCGACGGCTACCAGAGATCCGATGCGAAGACGCTGTAGTTCGATTCTGCCCCCGGTGTTGCCTCACCCGTCCAACCGGATGCCTGCCGTGCACGCGACCCGATGCAGGCGTTACTTGGCCGGCTTGGCCGCACTCTTCTTCGGCAGCGCGCGCACGTAGGTGGATTTGCCGTCCTTCTTCATCTCGAACAGCCCGGTGGCGGCCAGCAGCTCGCTCAGCTTGCCATAGCCGTAATTGCGCGAATCGAACGAGGCCTGGTTGCCGATCTGGCTGCCGACCGGTCCCAGGTGCGACCAGCCATCGTCGGCCTCGGCCGAGGCCACCGCACTGCGCAGCATCTGCACCAGGCGCGTGTCGCTGCGCAGCTCCGGGCCACTCTTGCGCGGGCGCGCTTCCTCGTTGCCATGCTCCACCTCCACGTCGGCAGCCAGGTCCTGCCCGAGCGCTTCCAGGTAAGTGAACTTGGAGCAGGCATTGACGAACGGTTCGGGGGTTTTCTTTTCCCCGAAGCCGTACACCTTGACCCCGTCGGTGAGCAGGCGCATCACCAACGGGGTGAAGTCCGCATCGCTGGATACGATCGCAAACCCATCCAGGTTGCGGGCGTACAGCATGTCCATCGCATCGATCACCATGGCCATGTCCGAGGCGTTCTTGCCGCGGCTGTAGGCGAACTGCTGGATCGGCCGGATCGCGTAGGCATGCAGCACCGATTCCCAGCCTTTCAGCGACGGACTCTTCCAGTTGCCGTAGGCGCGGCGCACGTTGGCCACGCCGTAGCGCGCCACTTCGGCCAGCACCACGTCGATCTTCGACGAGGGCGCGTTGTCGGCATCGATCAGCAACGCGATGCGCTTTTCCGGCTCGGTCATCTCAGCCTCCACGGCACTCAGGACATGGCCGCCGGCAAGCGCGACGGCCCCTGAACCCAGTATCTGTCATCCACGTGAATGTTCCGCTTCACGTGCGACGATAGAACGCGTCGACCATGTCCCCCATGGGCCGGACGGCCGGCCCCCAAGGAGTCCCTGCATGACCCGCGATCCCCTGCCCCACCTTGTCATCATCGGTGGTGGTTTCGCCGGCCTCTGGGCCACGCGCGCCTTGGCCGGCGCGCGCATCCGCATCACCCTGGTGGACCGCCGCAACCACCATCTGTTCCAGCCGCTGCTGTACCAGGTTGCCACCGCCGGGCTGTCCGCGCCGGACATCGCCGCGCCGCTGCGCCACATCCTCGGCGACCAGCGCAATGTGGAAGTGCGCCTGGGCGAAGTCACCGCGATCGACAAGGACTCCCGCCAGATCATCCTGGCCGACGGCAGCCACCTCGGCTACGACACTCTCATGCTGTGCACTGGTGCCACGCACGCCTACTTCGGCCACGACGAATGGGCCGCCGATGCGCCCGGCCTGAAGACCCTGGACGATGCGCTTGCACTGCGCCGCAAGCTGCTGCTCGCCTTCGAGCGCGCCGAGGCCGAGCCCGATCCGGCGCGCAAGGCGGCTTGGCTCAGCTTCGCGGTAGTGGGCGGTGGCCCGACCGGCGTCGAGCTGGCCGGCACCCTGGCCGAGATCGCCCGGCACACGCTGCGCAATGAATTCCGCCACATCGACCCGGCCAGCGCCAAGGTGCGGCTGGTGGAAGCCGGTCCGCGCGTGCTGTCGACCTTCCCCGAGGTGCTCTCGCTCAAGGCCCGCCGCCAGCTGGAAAAACTGGGCGTGGAAGTACTCACCGGTACGCCGGTCAGCGACATCAACAGCGATGGCTTCCAGCTCGGCGATCACTTCGTCCCCGCGCGCACCGTGGTGTGGGCTGCCGGCGTGGCCGCCTCGCCGCTGGCGCGCACGTTGGACGTCCAGCTGGACCGCGCCGGCCGCGTGCCGGTGCAGCCAGACCTCACCCTGGACGGCCATCCGGAAATCTTCGTCGCCGGCGACCTGGCCGCGCTCAGCCAGGCCGACGGCCGGCCGGTGCCCGGCGTGGCGCCTGCGGCCAAGCAGATGGGCAAGCATGTGGCGGCGATCATCCGCGCACGGTTGGAGAACAAGCCCGCGCCCGGGCCGTTCAAGTACCAGGACTTCGGCAACCTGGCCACGATCGGGCGCATGGCCGCGATCGTGCACCTGGGCAGGCTGCAGTTGTCCGGCGTGCTGGCCTGGTGGTTCTGGCTGGCCGCGCACGTGTTCTTCCTGATCGGCTTCCGCAACCGCATCGTGGTGCTGCTTAACTGGGCGGTGGCATACTGGAGCTACCAGCGCAGCGCGCGGATCATTTTCGGGGATGACCGTGAGGATCGGCGGAGGAAGGCCATCCCGTCTGCGCCCGATCCGGATGAGACGTCATCGCGATGATCAGGATGTAACGCTTGCCCGGAATGTGCGAGGTTGTTCGGTGACACTGGACGGGCTCATTGCTTCGGCTTGCTGTACCACAGCGCATTGACGATGACCCAACGCGCGCCGAAACGGCCCATGTGGAAATAGTCCACGAACCATGGCGTTTCCAGCCGCACCGAGGCGGCGTTGCCGGTCACGTCCAGCACCCGGCAGCTGCGGTTCCACTGCTCCTTCGGCGTTTTCAGAGCGCCCTGCCGGGTCAGCCCGACCAGCTCTTCCTTGGACATCCGCCGCAGCCCGAGCCGCTCGTCCGGGGTATCCCCCAGGATGGCGCGCTTGGCTAGGTCCGGGTGCAGCGAACGTGCGACGCGCTGTGGATCGGCTTCGAGCTGGCCGTCCACGTAATCGAAACAGGTCGCCTCGATGGCCGCCAGCGTGGCCGGATCCGGAACGATTGCGGCGGGCGGGGCGGTTGCGGCGGCGGCAAGGATCAGGAACAGGGCGGACATCGGTGCTCTCCGGCAGGTGCGCGAATGAAGGGCGGGGTCGCGTGCAGTACGTGGCGTGCTGAAGGGCGTCAGCCCTGCGAAACGCACCCCCACCCATCCAGCCGTCCGCTGTAGGGAATGGCTTCGGTACCCAGCAGGCCTTCGAAGCCGGCGATGTTGTGGTGGGTCGGCACCATCAGCGGGTGCACCAGGATCTGCCAGGGGAACTCGTCGTTGCCTTCGTAGCGGGCGAAGGACACCTTCTGTTCGTTCTTGAGCAGGTGCACGGCAAAGGCAATGGCCACGTCTTCGGTGGGGAAGATCAGCGCGAAATCCACCTCGCGGGGAATCGACAGGTCATCACCGTCCTGCAGCATGTTCCACAGCACATCGCCGTTTTCGTCTTCCGGGTACAGGATCAGGTCGCGGGACATGGCACTCCAGGGGTTCAGCAGGCCGATCACCGGCAGATGCACGATGGTATGTCGGCGGCGAACACGCGAACAAGCGACGCGCGGCCCGCAGCGTCCGGCGCTACGCCGATTCCACCGCCTGCAGCCACGCCAGCTTGCGCGCCCGCGGCTGGCGCTTGAGCTGCCATTCGGCCTTGGAGGCGGTGGCGCGGTCCGGGTAGGCGCGCATCGCCAGCAGCTTCACCGGCGGATTGGCGCGGGTGTATTTGGCCCCCTTGCCGTCCACATGGGCCTGGAAGCGGGCCGCCACGTCGTTGCTGATGCCGGCGTAGTAGCTGCCGTTGCGGCATTCCAGCAGGTAGACGTACCAGGGGGCGGGTTCAGCGGGCATACCGGGATTATCCACCGGCGCGGGGTCGCTGGCTGCTAGAATCCGGCCCGGATGCAGGAGAGAGGCGCCGCGCTGGCGCCCGCCGAAGGCGCAGGCTCCCATAATCGCTCAGGCCGGTGGCTGCACAGCCACCAACCATGCATCCGACACGCCGATCTGGAGAGAGGTCTTCAATGACCCGCCGAAGGGGCACGTGGCCTTGGCCACTGAACTCTCAGGCAAAAGGACAGCGGGAGCGGCAACGGAATCCCATCCCACGACAGTGCCCTGCGCTGGCGTGTGGTGTGCGTGGTTCCGTCCTCGCCTGCCGTTGCCCGGAGTTCCCGCCATGCTGCTCTCCCTGATTTACCTCATCGCCATTTCCGCCGAAGCCATGACCGGCGCACTGTCGGCCGGGCGGCGGCGCATGGACCTGTTCGGCGTGGTGATCATCGCCTGCGTCACCGCGCTCGGCGGCGGCTCGCTGCGCGACATCGTGCTGGGCCACTACCCGCTGGGCTGGGTGAAACACCCGGAGTACCTGGGCTTCACCATCTGCGCGGCCTTGATCGCCACCTGGGTGGCGCGCTGGATGCACCACTTCCGCCGCACCTTCCTGGTGCTGGACGGACTCGGGCTGATCTGTTTCACCCTGATCGGCTGCGCGGTGGCGCGCGAGGCCGGCCACGCCGCACCGATCGTGCTGATCTCCGGGATGCTGACCGGCGCCTTCGGCGGCGTGCTGCGCGATGTACTGTGCAACGAGGTGCCGCTGATCTTCCAGAAGGAACTGTATGCGGTGATCACGCTGTTCACCGGCGCGGCCTACTTGGGCCTGCTGGAACTGGGCGTGTCGCTCAATGCGGCCACGCTGTGGTGCCTGGGCGGTGGCTTCCTGCTGCGCCTGCTGGCGATCCACTTCAACTGGGAAATGCCCAAGTTCGTCTACCGCGACGAGGTGCATTGAACGGAACGTTCAATGCACCTGTAGCGCCCGGCCGTTGGCCGGGCGACCTTGTACCGGCCAACGGTCGGTACCGCAGCGTTCATTGCATCCCATGACCAAGGGCATGTGAGCGCAGACTGCCGCACGCGGTAACATGACGCCCCCGACCCTCCCGGGTCGGCATCCAGCCACGCTGCGGCATTCGACCAGCGGCCCCGCCAGACAACCCCACTTCGCCCCGCCTGCCCCCACGGGCCGGTAAACCATGGACGCGTTCGCCGTATGGCGCACGCGCAGGATGCCCCATGTCTGCCCCGCTGCCCTCGCGTTCCCGTCGTCTGTTCAAACCGCTGTTGGTCGTGGCCGTGCTGGCCGCCGCCGCCATCGCCTGGCGCGTGCTCGCGCCGGCACCGGCCGCCGACGCGGCGCCTGCCGCTGCCGCCACGCCCGTCCGCGTGGCCACCGTCGTACGCGAGGACCTGGTGGTACGCCTGAAGGCGCTGGGCACCGTCACCCCGTTGCACACGGTGAGCCTGCGCAGCCGCGTGGATGGCGAACTGCTGCGGCTGTCGTTCCGCGAGGGCGAGCACGTCAAGGCCGGCGCCCTGATCGCCGAGATCGATCCGCGCGCCTACCAGGTGGCGCTGTCGCGTGCGCTGGGCACCCAGCAGCAGAACCTGGCCGAGCTGGACAACGCCCAGGCCCAGCTCAAACGCTATGAAGAACTGCAGCGCAGGCACTTCGTCTCCGCGCAGGACCTGAGCGACCAGCAGAGCAAGGTGCGCCAGCTGCAGGGTCGTCGCCAGACCGACCAGGCCGCGGTCGATGAAGCGCGCCTGCAGTTGCAGTACACCCGCATCACCGCACCGGTTGCGGGCCGCATGGGCCTGCGCAACGTGGACGTCGGCAACCTGGTGCGCAGCAGCGATACCGAACCGCTGGCCACCATCACCCAGACCACGCCGATCAGCGTGCTGTTCACCGTGCCCGAGCCGGACCTGCCGGCCGTGGTGGCCGCCGTGCGCGCCGCGCCGGAACTGCGCGTGGAAGCGTGGGATCGCGAAGAGCGCCAGTCGTTGGGCGGGGGCGTGCTGTCCAGTCTGGACAACCGCATCGATACCGCCACCGGCACGCTGAAGCTGCGCGCGCAGTTCGCCAACGCCGACGAGGCACTGTTTCCCAACCAGTTCGTCAACATCCGCCTGCAGGTGAGCAGTGCCGATGCGCTGGTGATCCCCAATGCGGCGGTGCAGTTCGGCAGCAAGGGCAACTACGTGTACGTGATCGCCGCGGACAACACCTCGCACCTGCGCAACGTGGTGCTGGGCCCGGCCGAGGGTGAGCGCGTGTCGGTGCGCGAAGGGCTCAAGGCCGGCGAGCGGGTGGTGGTGGAGGGCATCGATGGCCTGCGCGAAGGCGCCAAGGTAGAGGTGGTCAGCCAGGATCCGCCGCGGACCGAGGCATGAACCTGTCGCGTGTCTTCATCGAGCGCCCGGTAGCCACCACGCTGCTGATGGTGGCGCTGCTGCTGTCCGGGGTGATGGCGTACCGGCTGTTGCCGGTGGCGGCGCTGCCGCAGGTGGACTATCCGATCATCCAGGTCACCACGCTGTATCCCGGCGCCAGCCCGGGGGTGACCACCAGCGCGGTGACCGCACCGCTGGAGCGCCAGCTCGGGCAGATTCCCGGGCTGAAGCAGATGTCTTCGACCAGCTCCGGTGGCGCATCGGTGATCACCCTGCAGTTCTCGCTGCAGGTCGCCCTCGGCGTGGCCGAGCAGGAAGTGCAGGCGGCCATCAATGCCGCCGACAGCTTCCTGCCCGACGACCTGCCGGTGCCGCCGGTGTACCGCAAGGTCAACCCGGCCGATACCCCGATCCTGACGCTGGCGGTGACCTCGCAGGGGCTGTCGCTGCCGCAGGTGCATGACCTGGTGGATACGCGCATGGCCCAGCGGCTGTCGCAGTTGCCGGGCGTGGGCCTGGTCAGCCTGGCCGGCGGCCAGCGCCCGGCGGTGCGGATCCAGGTGAATCCCTCGGCGCTGGCCGCCAACGGGCTGAGCATGGCCAGCATCCGCACGGCGGTGGGCGCGGCCAACGTCAACCTGCCCAAGGGCAGCTTCGACGGCCCCACGCGCGCGATCATGCTCGATGCCAACGACCAGATGCGCTCGGTAAGCGAGTACCAGGCGTTGATTCTCGCCTACAAGGACGGTGCGCCGCTGCGGCTGGGCGATGTGGCCAGCATCGAAGATGGCGCCGAGAACCGGCAGCTGGCCGCGTGGTCGGGCACCACGCCGGCAGTGCTGATCAACATCCAGCGCCAGCCCGGGGCCAACGTGATCGCGGTGGTGGACCAGGTGCGTGCGCTGTTGCCGCAGCTGCAGGCCTCGCTGCCCAAGGGCGTGGACGTGGCGGTGCTGAGCGACCGCACCGAGTCGATCCGCGCCTCCATCCGTGGCGTGCAGCACGAGCTGCTGATCGCCATCGCGCTGGTGGTGATGGTCACCTTCGTGTTCCTGCGCAACCTGCCGGCCACGATCATTCCCAGCATCGCGGTGCCGCTGTCGCTGGTGGGCACCTTTGGGGTGATGCTGCTGGCCGGGTTCTCGCTCAACAACCTGACGCTGATGGCGCTGACCATCGCCACCGGTTTCGTGGTCGACGATGCGATCGTGATGCTGGAGAACATCGCCCGCCATATCGAGCGCGGCGCCAGCCCGATGCAGGCCGCGTTGAAGGGCGCGAAACAGATCGGCTTCACCCTCATCTCGCTGACCGTATCGCTGATCGCGGTCCTGATCCCGCTGCTGTTCATGGCCGATGTGGTCGGCAAGCTGTTCCACGAGTTTGCGATCACCCTGGCGGTGGCGATCGGCATTTCGCTGCTGGTGTCGCTGACCCTGACCCCGATGATGTGCGCGCGCCTGCTCAAGGCCGGGCATGCCACGCGTCGCGATGCGGACGGCCGGGAGTCGTCGCAGCAGGGCGACCCGTTCGACCGCGTGGTGGCTCTTTACGACCGCCAGCTGCAGTGGGTGCTGCAGCACCAGCCGCTGATGCTGGGCGCCACGGTGGCCACGCTGCTGCTTACCGCCGCGCTGTATGTGTGGGTGCCCAAGGGCTTCTTCCCGGTGCAGGATGCCGGGCTGATCCAGGGCATCAGCGAAGCGCCGCAGTCGATCTCGTTCCAGGCCATGGCGCAGCGCCAGCAGGCGCTGGCCGATGCATTGCTGGGCGATGAAGACGTGGCCAGCCTGTCGTCCTTCATCGGCGTGGATGGCAACAACGCCACGCTCAACAGCGGGCGGCTGCTGATCGAACTGAAGCCGCACGCACAGCGCAGCAGCGACGCGCAGGCGATCATCGCGCGGCTGCAGCAGCGCGTGGCGCGCGTGCCGGGCATCCGGCTGTACCTGCAGCCGGTGCAGGAACTGGGCATCGAGGACCGGATCAGCCGCACCCAGTACCAGTTCACCCTGACCAGCCCGGACAGCGACCAGCTCGCGCAGTGGACATCGACGCTGCTGGCGCACCTTCAACAATCGGCCGCCTTGGCCGATGTGGCCAGCGACCTTMAGGATCAGGGCCTGCAGGCGCATGTGCTGATCGACCGGGCAGCGGCCGCGCGGCTGGGCATCAGCGTGGATGCGGTAGCCGATGCACTGTACGACGCGTTCGGCCAGCGCCAGATTTCCACCATTTTCACCCAGGCCAACCAGTACCGGGTGGTGCTGGAAGCGCGCCCGGCTGTGGCGTTCGGGCCGGATGCGATCGCGCGCCTGCATGTGGCCGGCGCCGATGGCAAGCAGGTACCGTTGAGCGGCATCGCACGGATCGAACAGCGTCCGGCGCACCTGCTGGTCAACCACGTGGGCCAGTTCCCGGCGGTAACGTTCTCGTTCAACCTGGCGCGCGGTGCCTCGCTGGGTGAGGCGGTGGAGGCGATCGAAGACGCACGCGCGGCGATCGGCCTGCCGGCGGGCGTGGAGTTGCGCCTGCAGGGGGCGGCCGATGCGTTCCGCGCGTCGCTGTCGAGCACGCTGTGGCTGGTGCTGGCCGCGGTGGTGGTGATGTACCTGGTGTTGGGCGTGCTGTATGAGAGCTTCATCCACCCCATCACCATCCTGTCCACCCTGCCCTCGGCCACGGTCGGCGCGCTGCTGGCGTTGCTGCTGAGCGGGCGCAGCCTGGACCTGATCGCGGTGATCGGCATCGTGCTGCTGATCGGGCTGGTGAAGAAGAACGCGATCATGATGATCGACTTCGCGCTGGAGGCCGAGCGCGAGTCCGGCATGGCGCCGCGCCAGGCGATCCACCAGGCCGCGCTGCTGCGCTTCCGCCCGATCCTGATGACCACGCTGGCCGCGCTGTTCGGTGCGATCCCGCTGATGTTCGCCAGCGGCTCCGGCGCGGAGCTGCGCCAGCCGCTGGGCGTGGTGATGGTGGGCGGGCTGATCGTCAGCCAGGTGCTCACCCTGTTCACCACGCCGGTGATCTACCTGTTCTTCGACCGCTTCCGGCAACGGCCGATGGCCGTGGCCGACGATGCGGCCGAGGCCCACGCGTGAGTCCGCTGTCGCGGGCGATCGGCTGGTTTGTGCACCACCCGGTGGCGACCCTGCTGTTGTCGGTGGCGGTGGTGCTGGCTGGCCTGCTGGGTCTGCGGCTGCTGCCGGTGGCGCCGCTGCCGCAGGTGGACTACCCGGCCATCAACGTCAGCGCCAGCCTTCCCGGGGCCAGCCCGGAGTCGATGGCCGCCAACGTGGCCACGCCGCTGGAACGCGCGCTGGGCACCCTCCCGGGGCTGAGCCGGATCGACTCGGCGAGTACCCAGGGCTCGACCCAGATCGAGTTGCAGTTCGAACTTGGCCGCGACGTGGACAGCGCCGCGCGCGACGTGCAGGCCGCGATCAATGCCGCCCGCGCGCAGCTGCCCAGTGGCATGCCGGGCATGCCCCAGTACAGCAAGGTCAACCCCTCGCAGGCACCGATCCTGGCGCTGGCGCTGAGTTCGGACAGCCTCTCGCCCGGGCAGATTTTCGATGTGGCCTCCACGGTAATCGCGCAGAAGCTGGCGCAGATTCCCGGCGTCGGTGAGGTGCAGGTCGGCGGAAGCTCGCTGCCGGCGGTGCGCGTGTCGCTCGATCCCAACGCGCTCAACCAGCGCCGCGTGGCGTTGGACGACGTGGCTGCGGCGATCCGCAACGCCAACGCGCTCAAGCCTCTGGGCACCGTGGCCAGCCAGGGCCGGCAATGGCAGCTGGACGCAAGCCTGCAGCTGCGTAGCGCCGCCGAGTACCGTGCGTTGATCATCGCCATGCGCGACGGCCGGCCCGTGCACCTGCAGGACGTGGCGACGGTGAGCGAAGGGGTGGAGGACCGCTACGCCAGCGGCTTCCACAACGAACGCCCAGCCGTGCTGCTGATCGTGAGCCGGCAGCCGGACGCCAACATCATCGAGACCGTCGATGCGATCAACGCGCAGATGGACACCCTGCAGGCACTGCTGCCGGCCAGCATCGACATGCAGGTGGTGATGGACCGCTCGCCGGTGATCCGCGCCACCCTGCGCGAGGCCGAACTGACCCTGCTGCTGGCCATCGCCCTGGTGGTGCTGGTGGTGCTGGCCTTCCTCGGCCATTGGCGTGCGGCGCTGGTGCCGACCCTGGCCATTCCGGTGTCGTTGCTGGGCGCGCTGGCGGTGATCGCCCTGCTGGGCTTCTCGCTCAACACGCTCTCGCTGATGGCGTTGATCGTGGCGGCGGTGCTGGTGGTGGACGATGCCATCGTGGTGCTGGAGAACATCGCCCGCCATCGCGAAAACGGGGCATCGCCGATGGACGCGGCGCTGCGCGGTGCCGGTGAGGTGGGCGCCACGCTGTTGTCGATGAACATCGCGCTGGCCGTGGTGTTCGTCTCGATCCTGTTCCTGGACGATTTCGTGGAGAAGCTGTTCCGCGAATTCTCGCTGACCCTGGTGGCGGCGATGGGGGTGTCGCTGTTGGTCTCGCTCAGCCTGACCCCGATGCTGTGCGCGCGGCTGCTCGGGCGTGAACGGCCCGGCGCCGGTAACGCGCTGCAGCGTGGCGGTACCGCGCTGTTCGAGCGTCTGCGTGGCGGCTATGTGACCAGCCTGCAGACAATGCTGCGCTGGCTGGCCGTGCCGTTGCTGCTGTTCGCGGCGGTGATCGGCCTGAACGTGTGGCTGTTCCAGCAGGTGCCCAAGGGCATTGTGCCCAAGCAGGACACCGCGCAGCTGCGTGGCTTCGCGCGCGGCGATGACGGGCTATCGTTCCAGGTGATGCAGCCCAAGATCGACGCCTACCGCAAACTGCTGCTGGCCGACCCGGCGATCAGCGACATCATCGGCTATATCGGCGGGCGCAGCGGGGTCAACAATGCGTTCATCATGATCAAGATGAAGCCGCTGGCCGAGCGCAAGGTGTCCAGTCAGCAGGTGATCGACCGCCTGCGGACGAACATGCCGAAAATTCCTGGCGGCGGCCTGTTCCTGTGGGTGGACCAGGACATCAAGCTGGAAGGCAGCGGCGACAGTGGCCAGTACGAGTTCCAGCTGCTGTCCGGCGAACTGGCGCCACTGCGGCAGTGGGCGCCCAAGGTCGCCAACGCACTGCGCGCCCTGCCCGAGCTGGTGGATGTGGAATCCAAGGGCGACGAAGGCATGCGCCAGGTGGTGCTGGACATCGACCGCGACGCCGCCGCGCGGCTCGGCGTGGACATGCGCATGATCGCCTCGGTGCTCAACAACGCCTTCAGCCAGCGCCAGGTGGCCACGCTGTACG
>NZ_JBFULB010000060.1:0-16506 GCF_056400545.1 Stenotrophomonas sp. P5_A8
GGCAAACGCACGTAACCGACAACCAGGACACCCCCATGGCAACACCGCTCGAACGCATCAAGATCCTCGAACCGCGCCACCCCAACCGCTCCACCGGCATCATCAACGGCCGCACCAGCGGCATCCTCAACTGGAACGACATCCCCTACCCGTCCTTCTACCGGGCGTACAAAGAGCTGTCGACCAACTTCTGGATCCCCGACGAAGTCGACATGAAGGGTGACGCGCGCGGGTACGGCGAGCTCAGCGCGCGCGAAAAGAACGCCTACGATTCCATCATCGGCCTGCTGGCCACGCTGGATTCGCCGCAGACCCGCTTCATCTACAACGTCGCCGAATACATCACCGACCCGGCCGCGCACGCCAATGCGGCGATCATCGGCCAGCAGGAGGTGATCCACAACGAGAGCTACAGCTACGTGCTGGCCTCCATCGCCGGGCTGGCCGACCAGAACCGGGTCTTCGAGATCGCACGCACCCACCCCACCATCCAGGCGCGCAACCAGCCGATCATGCAGTCCTATGACGACTTCATGCGCGAGAAGACCGCCGAAACGCTCATCCGCTCGCTGATCCAGTCCTCGATCCTGGAAGGCATCAATTTCTATTCGGGCTTCGCGTTCTTCTACAACCTGGTGCGGCAGAACCGCATGACCGGCACCGGCAAGATCATCAGCTTCATCAACCGCGACGAACTGGCCCATACCAAGTTCATCAGCGAGTTGATCCGCGCCATCATCGGCGAGAACCCGCAGCTGCAGGGCGATCAACTCACCGCCTACGTGCACGACGCCTTCGAGCATGCCATCGCGCTGGAGACCCGCTGGACCGGTGAGGTGCTGGACGGCATCGACGGCATCGACGTGGACGAGATGATCCGCTACGTGAAATACCGCGCCAACAAGATGGCCGGCATGCTCGGCATCGAGAAGCTCTACAGCGATACCAGCGTCAACGTGATGCCGTGGATCAAGGCCTACGCCGACAACTTCACCGAAACCAAGACCGACTTCTTCGAGATGCGCAACGCCAGCTACAAAAAGACCAATGCGGACAACGGCTTCGACGATCTGTAGGAACGCGCGGCCATGAACCTCCTGCTTGCCTATGCATCGTTGAGCGGCAACACCCGTGAAGTGGCGCGGCTGCTGGCTGCTTACTGCACCGAGCGAGGTCATGCGGTGCGCTGCCTGGACGTGGACAGCGACCCGGTGGACGATGCCCTTGCCCAGCCGCATGCGGGGTTGCTGCTGGGCTGCTGGACTGACAACGCCGGCCGCACGCCTGCCGAGATGAAGCAGTTCGTGGCCACGCTGCGCGACGGACCGGGGCTGCCGCCCGGCGAAACCGTGGCGGTGTTCGGTACCGGGGAAACCCAGTGGGGCCTGGAGTTCTACTGTGGCGCCGCGCACCGGCTGGCCCGTTTTTTCGGCTCGCCACTTCCGGTGCTGGAGATCGAGCAGATGCCGCACGGCAGCGACGACACCCAGACCATTCACCGCTGGGCCGACCGTGTGCTGGCCCATTTCGAGACGCCTTCCAATGCTGACCCTGCACGCCACCACCGCTGACGACTACCGTGCCGCCCTGCGCGAACATCCTGTTCTGCTGGTCGATTTTCACAAGGACGACTGCCCGGGCTGCCGGATGCTGGACATGTCGCTGGCCAGCGTCGCCGGTTCGCCCCGCGCGGCGGGTGTCGTGCTGCTCAAGGTGAAGCTGGAAACCATCGGCGAAGTGTTCTTCCGCAGCCTCGGCCTGCGCCAGACACCGACGTTGCTGCTGATCCGTGGCGGGCGTGAAGTCGCACGGCTGGCCGGCTATCAGTCCCCCGGAAAGATCGGCGAGGCGTTGGCGTCGGTGATGCCCTCCTGAGACAGGAGAAGGTGGCCGCCCGTCCAATCACCGGCACGGTCGGTTCCCAAACCACCGCCGATACCGGCGCAACGCGCATTGCACGCAGGACCCACGAACGCAGTCCGCGCCTGCGATCAGCAAACCGGTCTGCGCCCCCCGTCATGTCGCCACCGCAGGGTGACCCGATGCGTGCAGTCGACCAAGGTTCGCCCCAAGCCGGCGCCGGGGACCAGCATCAGGCCGGGCGACGGCTCAACAACCCGCGCCGCTTGAACCACCATTCCAGCGGCAGCGTCACCAACGGCGGCACCGCGGCCAGCACTGCCAGGCCCGCCGCCCACCATGGCCACCGCAGCCGCACCGCGGCCAGCACCGTCACCACGACGTAAGCCATGAAGGCAAACCCATGCAGTGGACCGAACACGCGGACGCCGACCGGGGTCGGGTCGGCGGCGTGGTACTTGAAGTACATACCGATCAGCAGCCCGGCCCAGGTCAATGCTTCGATGAAGGCGACGGTGGCAAATACACGGCCCATCGGGCGCATCGGAAGAGGAGCGTTCAAATCAGACTCGGCTCGGCACGGACAGAATGCCCATGATAGCCGCGAACTGCGAATGCGACCCGTTTGCAGAACCACCGCAACGAAAACGGGCGCACGCAACGCGCACGCCCGCATCCTTCAGACGAACATGCCGCCGGACGCCTCCACCCGCTGTGCATTGATCCAGCCGGTGCTCGGCGACAACAGCGCCGCCGCTACCGGGCCGATGTCCTCCGGCTGACCGGCACGCCCCAACGCCGTGATCGAGGCAACCATGCCGTTGACGTGTTCGTCGTCGCGCACCCGACCGCCGCCGAAGTCGGTGGCGATCGCGCCCGGTGCCAGCGTGTTGGCGCTGATGCCACGCGCGCCCAGCTCCTTGGCCAGGTAGCGGGTGAACACCTCGATGCCGCCCTTCATCATCGCGTAGGCCGAACTGCCCGGCAGCGAGAAGCGCGCCAATCCGCTGGAGACATTGAGGATGCGCCCGCCATCGGCGATCAACGGCAGCAGCGCCTGGGTCAGGAAGTACGGCCCCTTCAGGTGTACCGCCACCGCGTGGTCGAACTGTTCCGGCGTGGTGTCGGCGATGCTCGCATACAGACCTTCGCCGGCATTGTTGAGCAGGCCCTGCAGATGGCGGGCGCCGAGGGTCTGCAGGGTCTGCCGCACCTGGTCGGCGAACGCGCCAAAGCTGCCGCTGTCGGCCACATCCAGCGGCAAGGCCACCGCGCGCCGGCCCAGCGCCTCGATCTGCGCCACCACCTGCTGCGCGGCATCGGCMTGGTTGCGGTAGGTCAACACGATGTCCGCGCCGTCGGCGGCCAGGGCCAGGGCGGCATTGCGGCCCAGGCCACGGCTACCGCCGGTGATGAGGACGATACGGGGCGAGCTGCTCATGTGGATTCTCCAGCGTTGGGGGTGGGTACAGCCTATTGATCTTGCAGGGCCACATAAATCACGCGATCCTGATTTGACTGTTCAATATTGGATAACAATCCATGGACCGCCTCGACCAGCTGCGCAGCTTCCTGCGCGTCGCCGAACTCGGCTCGTTCACCGGCGCCGCCGACAGCCTCGGCCTGCCCAAGGCCAGCGTGTCGCTGGCGGTGCAGCGGCTGGAGGCCGAGGTGGGCGTGCAGCTGCTGCACCGGACCACCCGCCGCGTCCAGCTCAGCGCCGACGGCGCGCAGTTCCAGCAGCGCGCCCGCGACCTGCTCGACGACATGGAAGAGCTGCAGGGCATGTTCCGCCGCGACACCAGCCAGCTCAAAGGGCGGCTGCGGGTGGACATGTCCAGCGGCCTGGCCCGGCAGCTGGTGATCCCGCACCTGCCCGGTTTCCTGGCCCTGCATCCCGGCCTGGAGATCGAACTGAGCGGCACCGACCGCCGCGTCGATCTGGTCCGCGAGGGCTTCGACTGCGTGCTGCGGGTGGGCAGCCTGGACGACAACACGCTCGTCGCCCGCCCGCTGGGCCTGATGCGGATCGTCAACTGCGCCAGCCCGGCGTATCTGGCCACGCACGGCACCCCACGCGAACTGGCAGACCTGGCCGATCACGCCTTGATCCACTACGTCGGCACGCTCGGCCAACGCTCGCCGGGCTTCGAGTATCCCGACGGTGCCGGCTACCGGAACCTGCCGATGCGCGGTCCGATCACCGTCAACAGCGGCGAGGGCTACAGCGCCGCCGCGCTGGCCGGGCTGGGCATCATCCAGGTGCCACGTCTCGGGGTGCGCCAGGCGCTGGCCGCCGGCACACTGGTGGAAGTGCTGCCGCAGCTGGCCGCCGAGCCGATGCCGGTGACGTTGCTGTACGCGCAGCGCCGCCACTTGCCACAACGGGTGACTGCATTCATGGACTGGGTGGCCGGGGTGATCCAGCCGGAACTGTCGCGGGAGGACTAGCGCAACGGCGGACGGGCGTGAACATTCATGCACGATAGAATGCACGTTTGTACGCATTATCGCGCACGTTTCCGTATACTCAGTCCTCTGCGCAACGAACGATGCCCGTTTTCGCCGGTTTGAACAATCTTCCCTGCACGTTTCATTTCCCGCGAGTCGTTCCATGACCCCCGAAGCCCTGCCCGGCGAACGCCAACAGACCATCCTGCGCCTGCTGCGCGAACAAGGCCGCGTGTTCTCCGCGCCGCTGGCCGTGCAGATGGGCGTGTCGGAAGACTCGATCCGCCGCGACCTGCGTGATCTGGCCAGCCAGGGCCTGTGTCGCAAGGTGTACGGCGGCGCCCTGCCCGCCGCACCGGCGTTCCCGCCACTGGCCGACCGCCATGCCCAGCAACGCGAACAGAAGCAGGCCCTCGCGCGTGCCGCCGCCGCGCATGTCCGCCCGGGCGAGCTGGTGCTGCTCGACGCCGGTTCCACCAACAGCGCCATCGCCGCCTGCCTGCCCGACCAGCACGGCATCCGGGTGATCACCAACGCACCGGATATCGCGGTGCTGCTGATGGCACGCAACGGTATTGAGGTCAGCCTGATCGGCGGCCGGCTGGACCGGCGTATCGGCGCGGCCGTCGGTGCACAGGCGCTGGAAGCGATCGCCGCGTTGCGGGTGGACGTGTGTTTCATCGGAACCTGCGCAGTGGATGCAGAAGCCGGGATCTGGGCCGTGGACGGCGAAGAGGCTGCGCTCAAGCGCGCGATGCTTGCCGCGAGCAGCCGCTGCGTGGTGGTGGCCAGTAACGAAAAACTCGGGGCACAGGCCGCGCATCGCATCGGCGGGGTCGAGCAGATCGACATCCTGGTGCTCGAAGCCGACGCACCGTCGGCCCAGGCCGAGGCGTTCGCGCGTCGCGGCGTCGATCTCCACCACGCCCGCGCAGAGTGAGCCCGCTCCCGATGTCCACGCTTGCACGTTCCACGCTCGTCGGCACACGCACCGAACAGCACGCCACCCGCGCCGCCTTCTTCCTGCCCGGTTTCGCCACCGCCGCGTGGGCGCCGCTGGTGCCCTTCGCCAAATCCCGCACCGGCCTGGATGAAGGCTCGCTTGGCCTGGTGCTGCTGTGCCTGGGCGCCGGCTCGCTGCTGTCGATGCCGCTGGCCGGCATGTTCGCCGCACGCCATGGCTGCCGCGCGGTGATGATCGCCACCCTCATCATGGTGATTGCCAGCCTGCCGCTGCTGGCCATCGCGCCCTCGCCATGGACGCTGGGTCTGGCCTTGTTCGTGTTCGGCGCCGGCGTGGGGGCCTGCGACTGCACCATGAACATCCAGGCGGTGATGGTCGAGCGGGACAGTGGGCGGCCGATGATGTCCGGCTTCCATGCCTTCTACAGCATCGGCGGCGCCGTCGGCGCGGCGGCGATGACCGCGCTGCTGGCCCTGCATCTGCCGCCGTGGCTGGTATGCCTGCTGGGGTCGGCGGTGATGGCGGCGCTGCTGGGCGTCTCGCTGCCGTTCTGGCGCAATGACAAGGCGCCGTCGGGCGCGCCGGTGTTTGCCGTGCCGCGTGGCGTGGTGCTGGGCATCGGCGTGCTGTGCTTTGTCGCCTTCCTGGCAGAAGGCGCGATGCTGGACTGGAGCGCGGTATTCCTGCATGAAGTGCAGCAGGTCGACCCCGCGCGTGCCGGGCTGGGTTTCATGACCTTCGCCATCGCGATGACGGTAACGCGGCTGGTCGGCGATGGCGTGGTGGCACGGCTGGGACGGCACCGCGCGATCCTGCTGGGCAGCCTGGTCGCCGCCGGCGGTTTCGCGCTGGTCACCTTTGCCCCGGCACTGCCACTGGCGCTGCTCGGCTACGCGCTGATCGGCCTGGGCTGCGCCAACATCGTGCCGGCGCTGTTCTCGATGGCCGGCAACCAGAAAGCCATGCCCGAAAGCCTGGCGATTCCGGCCATCACCACGCTCGGCTATGCCGGCGTACTGGCCGGACCGGCGCTGATCGGCTTCGTCGCCCACGGCAGCAGCCTGGTATTCGCGTTCTGCCTGGTCGCCGCTGCGCTGTTGCTGATCGGGCTGGTGGCGCGCTGGGTGAAGGCCTGAGCCAACGGTGTCACTTGGCGCCGGCAGCATGGGCGGCGTGCTCGCACTTGGCGTACTCGTCGCGGCTGATCCTCATGTCCTTGTCGGCGTCGCACTTGCGCAGGCGCGCGGCAATGGCATCGGGATACACATTCACCTCCGGCAGGGTAACGATGCCGTCCTTGTCCTTGTCCAGCGCCTCGAACGCAGGCAGCGGCGCGGGCGCCCTGGCTGTCGGCGCGGCAGCGGCGTTCGCGGCGATGCCTRCCAACAGCAGCATCGTCAGCAGCCAGCGCGATCTTTGTGCCATCCGGTTCATCAGTGTTCTCCCAGGTCGTGGCGACGGATGATCCGGCGCCTGCGCAAGGCTGGACCTGCCCGCCAGTCGTTGGGCGTGAACGCAGCGCCGGGCATTCCCACGGCGGCTTAACACGGCGACCAGCACGGCCGCGTGGATCAGCACGGGGCTGACCAACGGTGGCGTTACCATCGGCTCACCGCCTGCCGGATACGCGCCATGACCGCACCGTCCTTCGATCCCCGCCCGCGCCGCGCGGCCTTCCGTGCGCTGCATGACGACGGCTGCTTCGTATTGCCCAACCCGTGGGATCCGGGCAGCGCACGCTACCTGCACAGCCTGGGCTTCCAGGCAGTGGCTTCGACCAGTTCCGGCCATGCCTGGAGCCAGGCGCAGGCCGATGGCACGGTGTCGCTGGATGAAACGCTCGCCCACCTGCACACCCTTGCCGCCGCCACGCCGCTGCCGCTGAATGCCGATTTCGGCGACGGCTTCGGCACGCTGGATGAGGTCGGCAGCAACGTCACCCGCGCCATTGCCACCGGGGTGGCGGGTATCTCCATCGAAGATGCCGGGCCAGACCCGGCCCATCCGCTGCGCACGCTGGAGGACGCGGTGGCACGGGTACGCGCGGCACGCCGGGCGATCGACCAGTCCGGTGAAGATGTGCTGCTGATCGGCCGCGCCGAAAACTTCTTCGTCGGCCGCCCCGACCTGGACGATGCGATCACCCGGCTACGCGCGTATGCCGACGCGGGCGCGGACTGTCTCTACGCACCCGGCATCAGCACCCGCGAACAGATCGAAGCGGTGGTCAACGCCGTGGCGCCGCAGCCGGTCAATCTGCTGGTCGGCGCCGCCGTACCGTTCACCCTGCAGGACATCGCCGCAATGGGTGTGCGCCGGGTCAGCGTCGGTGGCGCGATGGCACGGGTCGCCTGGGGCGGGATGATGCGCGCCTCGCAACTGCTGATGGACGAAGGCCGCTTCGACGGATTCGCCGATGCGGCATCCGGGGCCACCTTGAACCAACTGTTCCGCTGAGCGCACTTCAGTGGCTGGACAGCACCACCACCGCGCCGGTGACCAGCGCAATGCCCACCCAGCCGATCGGGCGCAGCCGGTTGCCGAACAGCACGCGCCCGCAGATCGCCGTGCCGATCACCCCGACCGCACCCCACATCGCATAGGCGGTGGCCAGGTCCATCGTCTTCAGCGCCTGGCCGAGCAGCGCGAAGGCGATCCACACCAGCAAGATCGCAGCGACACCCCACGCCGGCTTACGGAAGCCATCGGACTTGGCGACCATCATGTTGGCGGCGATGTCGATCACTGCCGAGCACAGCACGAAAAGAAAGGCGGTGAGGTTCATGGCGTGTGTGCTTCGCCCAGGGTGACGCAGACGATACCCGCGGCGGCCATCAGCAGGCCGACCATCTGCTGCACCGAGAGGCTCTCCTTGAACACGACGATGCCGACCAGCGTCAACAGGGTCAGGCCAAGGCCTTCCCAGACCGCATAAGCCACCCCGACCGCGATGCCGCGCACCGACAGCGCCAGGAAGTAGTACGAAATGGCCAGCGCCACGGCCATCACCGCATAGCCGAGGTAACCGCCATGGCGCGCCGCGTCGGCCATGAACGAGGTGCCGACCACTTCGGCGACGACCGCGAGGGTCAGGCAGGCCCAGGCGATCAGACCGCCACGGGCACGGGGTTGCGAATGCACGTGTGTGTGCATGGAAAGCTCCTTGATGTTGGGCCGGCGCGCACCGACGAAGGGCCGGGTACCGGGGCATCTGCCAGGGTGGCGGATACGCGTGCGTCGGTGGCGCGCCTGCAGGCACCGGCCGTGGATGGGCTGGTGGGTGCCGACCGTTGCCCGGTACAAACGGTCAGGCAATGGCGGCCCAATGACGCGATCAGTATCATCGTCAATTCCATCAGTCCAAAGATGGAATCCATCGATACAGGCGATACGTCCATGCGCTACAGCCCGGAATCCCTACGCGCGTTCGTCGAAGCCGCCGCCCTGGGCTCGTTCTCAGCCGCTGCGCGGCGCCTCAAGAAGACCCAGTCCACCATCAGCACCGGCATCGCCACGCTGGAGGCCGACCTCGGCCTGACCCTGTTCGACCGCACCAGTCGCTACCCGCAGCTGACCGAGGATGGCCGCAAGGTGCTCGGCCACGTGCAGGAGATCCTCGCCGCCGCCGAGCGCCTGGAGCACCTCAGCATCCGCCTGGGCGACGCGGTCGAGCCACGCCTTACCCTGGTGTTCTCCGACATCTATCAGCTCAACCCCGACCAGCACCTGCTGCGCCGGTTCGAGCAGCGCTTCCCGGACATCGAGCTGGAGTGGCTGGATGCCGAAGGCGACGACGTCCTCGACGTGGTGGAACGTGGCCGCGCCCAGCTCGGGCTGGTACCGCAGCAGGCGCAGTATCCATCCGCGCTGGCGGTGCGGTCGCTGCCACTGCGCGCGGAAATGGCGGTATTCGTGGCGCGCGACCATCCGCTGACCCGGATCGCCACGCCGGACGAATCGCATCTGGCCGGGCATCGCCAGATCTGCCTGAGCGGCGATGCGCGGTGCAGTGGCCACGCACGTGGGCGCATCTGGGCGGCCTCGGACTACCTGATGGTGCTGGAAATGGCCGAAGACTGCTTCGGCTGGGCCGAGCTGCCGCGCGACCTGGTCAGCCGCTATGGCCGCGACCAACTGGTGGAACTGCCCCTGCCGGGCTGGCCGCGCCTGATCGGTGCCGATGCGGTGTGGTCGCGCGATACCCCGCTCGGCCCGGCGGCGCTGTGGCTGCTGGATCAGTTTCTGCTGCCGACGTGAAGGATGATGCCTCCATCAATCGAGGCATCCGGCAGCCTCGCTGACCATCGCCGGAGGCAGCAGGGGGCGTCGGGACGCGTCGCCTGTTGCAGGCCCCAAGCCTGCCTCAGCGATGCGCCAACGCGTAGTCGATTGCCGCGCACACCGCCGCCACCTGCGCGTCGTTGCACTGCTGCGGGGTGGCACGCGGACTGTCCGGGTAGACCTCGGTGGTGGTGGTGTATGTCGCGCCGGTGATGCTGGCGCACAGGCCGAGCCTCTTCAGCGGGTACTCGATCACGCCGGGGGCGACCACCGGCGAGCCGATGATTTCGTTGCGGTCGTCGGCCGGGGCGATGTGGGTCACCTGCTCCACCGCCGCGTTGACCGCGGTCTGGAACGCGGGCTGCGGGTTTTCGCTGTCGTCCACCAGATAGAAGCCATCCGGGATCAGGCCCGGCTCGAACGGCTTGCCGTCGCGCGCGGCCAGCGCCGGGCGGAACTCGCTTTCGTCGCTGTCGGTGGTTTCGTGCAGGTCGATGTGCATGAGCATGCCGTCACGCAACGGTTCGACCAGCGCCATCAGTGCGGCCGATTCGGCCGCCGGGCTGTTGGCCACGAACGCGCGGTTGGGATCGATCGCATCGGCGTTCCAGCGCTGGACGCGCTCATACCCCCATGGGCTCACGCAGGGCACGACCAGCACATTGACGCGGCCGGCATAGTCCTTGGCGCGGGTGGCCAGGAACTGCAGCGCGCCCTGCACGCCGCTGGTTTCGTAGCCGTGCACGCCACCGGTGACCAGCACGCTGGGCAACTGCGGGTTCCAATCGCGGCTGCGCACCGCAAACAGCGGGTACTGGTGCGGCGGGTACTCCAGCGTGCCGTACTGGGTGACGTCGAAGTCCCTACGCAGGGCCTCCAGCAGCGGCAGCACGTCATCGGCGTACACACGCTGCGGCACCTGGCGGGCGCGCCATTGCGCCTTTTCATCGGCGCCCCAAGGCTGGCCGGGGGTGCCGATGGGATAGAACGGGGCGTCGGTCATGGCGTGCTCGTCTGTACTGCGGTTCGGGCCGGTCATTTTACGCCACGCCGATCCAGCGCTTCATCGACCGGGACATGGCCCTGGGTGAGTTCGATGATGCGATGACGCAGCGCCGGATGCTCCACCAACCCGACCAGGGTGGCAGCGACGTCCTCGCGCGGTACGTCGCCATAGGCGATGGCCGGGCCGAGGGTCACCCGCCCCGTGCCGGGCGCGTCGCTGAGCGTGCCGGGGCGCAGGATCACCCAGTCCAGGTCGCTGGCGGCCAGATAGACATCGGCGCGCTTCTTGACCGTCATGTAATTCTCGAAGCCCTCGCCCAGTGCCTCGCCGCGCCCGGCTTCGGGGAATGCGGACACCAGCAGGAAGCGTTTCACGTTGGCCTGCTGCGCGGCCTGCACGGCCAGCTCCAGCCCACGGCCGTCGATGGCATTGGTCACCTCCATGCCCGCGCCACCCGCGCCGGCAGTGAACACCACCACCTCGCTCCCGCGCATCTGCGTGGCCAGCGTGGCGGCGTCGATCCCGGTCAGGTCGCCCTGCACCGGCACGCCGCCCAGTGCGGTCAGTTCCGCCGCCTGCTCGGCGCGGCGATGCATGGCCAGCGGCTGATGGCCACGGGCGGCCAATTGTTCGACCAGATGGCGGCCGACCTTGCCGGCGGCACCTACGATGAAGACCTTGGTCAACGGCGTGCTCCTGTCATGTATCGAGATGGACAGGGTAGCGACCGGCGCGTGACCGACCCGTGCGGCGGCGGTCCGCGCGTAGTACGCCTGCCCCTGTCAGCCGCCGGCGTACTGCGCCTCGCTGACCTGCTCCATCCAGGTCACCGGCGAGCCGTCCACGGCCTCGGCGATGGCGATATGGGTCATCGCCACGTCGGCCTTGGCCCCATGCCAGTGCTTGACCCCCGGTGCGATCCAAACGATGTCGCCCGGGCGGATCTCCTGCACCGGCTTGCCCCACTCCTGCACGCTGCCCACGCCTGCGGTGACGATCAGGGTCTGGCCGAGYGGATGGGTATGCCAGGCGGTCCGCGCGCCGGGCTCGAAGGTGACCGTGGCACCACCCACGCGCGCCGGTGCGGGCCGCTGGAACGGGGCATCGATGCGCACCGTGCCGGTGAAGTAGTCGGCCGGGCCGGCGGCCGAGGCGGTGCTGCCGGCGCGGGCGATCTGGATCGGGGCCTGCGCGTCGGGCGTGGCGACGGCGGCCATCGACAACAGGGCGGTACTCAACAGGTCCATGGAAGTCTCCTCAGGACGGGAAGCGGATCCGCTGCGCGGGTGTTCGCACGGCGGCGGCAGGAGGTGCCACTTTAGCCCCGCAACGGCCAGGGACTTCCCCGCGCAGCTGGCATGCTGTCATGAGGCCTCCTCATCAATTCGCCAGCAGTGACGCCTTGCGTTCACCAGTGGTGCGCGCCCATCATGACCGCACGTGAATCGCACGCCCGCCGGAGCGCCTGCATGGCCCGAGAGAACTTCAACGACCTGCAGGTATTTCTCACCGTCGCGCGCGAGCGCAGCTTCACCCGCGCGGCCGCCCAGCTCGGGGTGTCCCAGTCTGCGCTGAGCCACACCATGCGCGGCCTGGAAGAACGTCTCGGCGTGCGCCTCCTGACCCGCACCACGCGCAGCGTGTCGATGACCGAAGCTGGCGAGCGCCTGTACGACACGGTCGCGCCCCGCATGCAGGAGATCGAGGCCGAGCTGGTGGCGATCACCGATTACCGCGACCACCCCGCCGGCACCATCCGCATCACCACCGCCGAACACGCCGCCAACAGCATCGTGTGGCCGCGGCTGAGCGCGGTGCTGCCCAACTACCCGGACCTGCGGGTCGAACTCACGGTCGATTACGGCCTGGCCGACATCGTGGCCCAGCGCTACGACATCGGCATCCGCCTGGGCGGGCGCGTAGCCAAGGACATGATCGCCGTGCCGATCAGCGGGCCGCAGCGGATGGCGATCGTGGCCAGCCCGACCTACTTCGCCGGTCATGTGGCGCCACGGACACCGGACGATCTGGGCGCGCACGACTGCATCGGCCTGCGCCTGCCCACCCACGGCGGGCTGATGGTGTGGGACCTGCAGAAGGATGGCCAGGAGGTCAACGTGCGCGTGGCCGGCCAATGGACCTTCAACGGCAGCAGCGCGATGCTGCGCGCCACGTTGGCGGGCGCGGGGCTGGCCTACCTGCCCGAGGACATGGTGCTGGAGCACGTGCGCGCCGGCCGCCTGCTGCGGGTGATGGAGGACTGGTGCGATGTGTTCGACGGGTATTACGCCTATTACCCCAGCCGCCGGCAGTCCTCCAGCGCGATGCGCGTGGTGATCCAGGCGCTGCGCGCCAACCCGTAGAGCCGACCGTTGGTCGGCTGCCACGTAGAGCCGACCGTTGGTCGGCTGCTCTCCGTCGGGTTCCGTGACGGTGTGACAGCCGACYAACGGTCGGCTCTACGCGCGGTTCACGGGCGCAGCAGCACCTTACCGTTGCGGCCCGGCTCCAGGCTGGCCTTGGCCGCGGCAGCCACGTCATCGAGGCCGAATACCGCATCCACCGGCAGGCTCAGCCCGCCGCGTGCGGCCAGCTGCAGCAGTTCGCCGACCAGGCGGCGCTTGTCTTCCGGCGCCATCGCCTGGCTGACCTTGCTGCCCCAGAAGCCCTTCACCGTGGCCTGCTTGAAGATCACATCGCCCGAGTTGAGCTGCATCGGCTCGCCAGTCATCGACCCGAAGGACACCAGCGTGCCGCCATCACCGAGCAGGGTCATCAACTCGCTGCTGGCGCGGCCGCCAACCGAATCCACCGCCGCGACGATGGGCTGGTCGCCGGTCTTGGCCTGCACCTTCGCCATCCAGTCCGACTGTGCAGTCGACACGGTGTGCTCGATGCCCAACGCGTCCATCTCGGCCACGCCCGCATCACGCCGCACTAGGTTTACGCAGTGCACGCCCCGCGCCTTGGCCAGCATCGCCAGTGCCTTGCCGACCGCGCCATTGGCTGCGTTCTGCAGGATCCACTGGCCCGGCTTGACCTGCAGGAACTCCAGCAGCATCAGCGCGCTCAACGGCATCGCAATGAGCTGCGCGGCGGTCTCGTCGTTGATCGCCTCGGGCATCGGAATCACCATTTTTGCCGGTGCCACGAAATACGCCGCCCACGTGCCATGCACCGAGGCGGCACTGACCCGCTGCCCGACGCTCAGGCCGTCGACGCCCTCGCCGAGCGCATCGATCACGCCGGTCGCTTCGCTGCCCCCAATGGCCGGCAGCGTCGGCTTGTAGCCGTATTGCCCGCGCACGGTCCACAGGTCGTGGTTGTGGATGGTGGCCAGGACGGTGCGGATGCGCACCTCGCCCTTGCCCGGCTGCGGCATTGCCGCGTCGCCGCCGTGCAGCACCGCCGTGGGATCACCGAATGTTTCATGCAATGCAGCGCGCATGTGTTTTCTCCTGTTGCTGGATCTAGGTTGCCGGGCAAGGCCGGCCCTACGTTGTTGAAGAAGGTTGCCGGGCATTGCTCGGCGTTATGGTGTTGACGGTCACCGGAGCGTGCCCGGCGGCGCGTCATGGAAGCGTCGCGGGACCCGCCTCAGCGGCGGTGCCGATGCGCAGCCACCACCGCCGCGCGCGGCTGGCGCCAGGCGCGTGCGCGCAGCACCAGGGTCTGCAGCACCAGCAACGCGGCCACTGCCAGCGCCAGCACCGACACCGTATCGGCGCCGGGCAGGCGCCAGCCGGACTGCTTCACATACACACCCACCAGCGCCCACACCACGGCGGCCGGATAGGCGAAATGACCCCGCAGGCGCTGGTTGACCGACCACGCCAGCAGCGTGGCCGCCGCCAGCAGCACCACGCTCCAGGTGAACATGTCCGCGGTCGGCAGCCACTCGTAGGCCACGATCACCTGCGCCGTATTGAGGAAGGCCGCCATCGACAACCAGCCGGCATGCAATGCCAGCGGATAGGCCGCCCACGCACGCTGCCCGGCGCTGGCCTCCGGCGGTGCCGCGCGGACCGCCGCGACAATCAGGCACACCAGGGCGGCCCAGATGATCGCCAGCGCCGACAGGAACCATTGGTTGGAAAACACCGGCATCCACACCGCGGTGAGCACGAAGCCGGTGGCCGCCCAGCCACGTACGCCGACCAGGTCCGGCTTGCGGCGGCGCAGCTGCCACAGCCCGAACGCCACGTCCCACAGGAAGATCAGGCCCCAGATCGCGAACGCATAGCCCGCTGCGACCAGCAGGGTCGGATAACGGTCGGAAATCGCACCGTTGRTCGGGCCGAACGCACCGGATTGCGAAAACCACGACACCACCGGCATGGCCAAGGCGGCCAACAACACGATCCAACGCATGCATCCACTCCAACTCAAAGAGCGGTGACGATACGCGGTTAACGGTTAAGGGGGTGGCATCGCCCTGGTCGCATGGCCGGATCGCACCATCAAACGGCCCGTCATTGCAATCACTTACTAAGATAGCCTTTGCTATATTGCGGTCCATGGACATCCAACGCCGCCCACCCACCGCGCCTGCCTGGCCCTCCTCCAGCGGGCACAGCCCGAGCCTGGGCGAGATGAACGCCAGCGTCGCGGTGCCGCAGGATGGGCACTGGTGGTTTCGGCTGCTGGCCTTCCTCGGGCCGGGTTACATGGTCTCGGTGGGCTACATGGACCCGGGCAACTGGGCCACCGACATCGCCGGCGGCGCGCAGTTCGGTTATCTCCTGCTGTCGGTGATCCTGCTCTCCAACCTGATGGCCATCGTGTTGCAGGGGCTGTCGGCGCGGCTGGGCATCGCCACCGGGCGCGACCTGGCCCAGGCCTGCCGCGACCACTATTCCAGACCGGTCAACCTGACCCTGTGGCTGCTGTGCGAGATCGCGATCATCGCCTGCGACCTGGCCGAGGTGATCGGCACCGCCATCGCGCTGAAGCTGCTGTTCGGCATCCCGCTCGTGGCCGGGGCGATCATCACCGCCATCGATGTGGTGCTGGTGCTGTGGCTGATGAACCGGGGATTCCGGGCATTGGAGGCGTTCGTGATCGCGCTGCTGCTGGTGATTTTCGCTTGCTTTGCGATCCAGATCGCACTGGCGGCGCCACCGCTGCAGGCCGTGCTTGCCGGCTTCATTCCGCGCGCGGAAGTGGTCACCCATCCGCATGCGCTGTACCTGGCCATCGGCATCATCGGGGCCACGGTGATGCCGCACAACCTGTACCTGCACTCGTCGATCGTGCAGACCCGCGCCTACCCGCGCACCGAGGAAGGCCGTCGCAGCGCGCTGCGCTGGGCGGTCACCGACAGCACCCTTGCCTTGATGCTGGCGTTGTTCATCAACGCATCGATCCTGATCCTCGCCGCTGCCGTATTCCATGCGCAGGGACGCACCGATGTGCAGGAGATCGAACAGGCCTACGAACTGCTGGCGCCAATGCTGGGCGTCGGGCTGGCGTCCACCCTGTTTGCGGCCGCCCTGCTCGCCTCGGGCATCAATTCCACGGTCACCGCCACGCTGGCCGGGCAGATCGTGATGGAAGGATTCCTGCGGCTGCGCATTCCGCCCTGGGCGCGGCGTCTGATCACCCGCGGCATCGCGATCGTGCCGGTGGTGATCGTTACCGCGATCTATGGCGAACAGGGCACCGCGCGCCTGTTGGTGCTGAGCCAGGTGCTGCTGTCGATGCAGTTGCCGTTCGCGGTGGTGCCGCTGGTGCGCCTGGTCTCGGACAAGGCCAAGATGGGGCCGCTGGTGGCGCCGCGCTGGCTGATCGCACTGGCGTGGCTGATCGGGGCGGTGATCATCGTGCTCAACGTGAAGTTGTTGGTGGATACGCTGGCCTGACCCCGCGCAGCAGCGCACGGAAACGCGGGCAGTCCAGGTGGCTGCTGGCCCGGCAAGCCGCCGCGTGGCGCAGGCCATCGCGC
>NZ_JBFULB010000061.1:0-16383 GCF_056400545.1 Stenotrophomonas sp. P5_A8
GCAGCGTTCGGCCCAGCGCCTGGCGCTGCCGGAACTGCCGGTCGACATCTTCGTCGAATCGCTCAAGCAGATGATTGCGGTGGACGCCAGCTGGGTGCCGTCGGCCGACGAATCCAGCCTGTACTTCCGCCCCTTCATGATCGGCGATGAAGCCTTCCTCGGCGTGCGCGGCGCGCACAAGGCCGGCTACTACGTGATCGCCAGTCCGGCCGGCCCGTACTTCGCCAAGGGCGTGGCCCCGGTGTCGATCTGGCTGTCCACCGAATATGCACGCGCGGGCAAGGGCGGTACCGGCGCGGCCAAGTGCGGTGGCAACTACGCCGCCTCGCTGCTGCCGCAGCAGAAGGCGCAGGCGCAGGGCTGCTCGCAGGTGCTGTTCCTGGATCCGGTGGAGGGCAAGTACCTGGAAGAACTGGGTGGCATGAACGTGTTCCTGGTCTACAAGGACGGCACCCTGGTGACCCCGTCGCTGTCGGGCAGCATCCTGGAAGGCATCACCCGCGAGAGCATCCTGCAGCTGGCGCGCGACCGCGGCATGAAGGTCGAAGAGCGCAAGGTCACCCTTGATGAGTGGAAGGACGGCGTGACCTCCGGCGAGATCGTGGAAGCGTTCGCCTGCGGCACCGCTGCGGTGGTCACCCCGATCGGCCAGCTCAAGGGCGAAGACTTCTCGGTGGGCGACATCACCGCCCCGGCCGGCGAAGTGACGCTGTCGCTGCGCAAGGAACTGACCGACATCCAGTACGGTCGCCTGCCGGACCGTCACGGCTGGCTGGTGCGCCTGGACGCGTAAGCGCCGCCGCGCGGCTGCCGTACTGAAAACCCGCCTGGCGACAGGCGGGTTTTTTCATGGGCGGTCAAACAATCATCCGGCCATCCGCTGGCCACCGGCGGGCTTTTTCATGGCCGCACCAACCCGTTCCTGCGCGCAAGTAGCGCCGGCCGTTGGCCGGCTCCTCATGGCCCCCGGCACCGTCAGCCACGGTCAGCGCGAGCAGCGGCCAACGGCCGGCACCAGATCGGCAGATCGGCACGTTGTCCAGCGGTGGTAACGACGTGCAGGCCCCGGCGCGCAAGGCTTGTCCGCGAATTGACGGTCAAGACAGCTGAAATGGACATGTGATGACGTTTCCTGACCGTTCGTCAGGCGGAGAGTTCCTTCACTTTCACAAACCCTCGACCCGAAAAGTCTCAGATCCGACATTTCATGTTCCTGAAGTGCGGCTGAAACATTGTTGAATGCGCACCGAGCCACTAGCGTCGCGATGGGCGGTTTGATTCAGGGGAACCGATCCAACACCTGGTCCGATCCGCGCCATCGACTTCAGCAGCCCCCGGGTCGGGACTGGACATTCAGCCGCGTTCGCGGCACCCACTGTCTGAAAGGGAAATCCGATGTCTCATGATTCGCAACCCCGTTTGCGTCAACGTGCATTGGTTGTACTGGGCGCGTCCGTCCTCTCCACCCTGCTGCTGGCCGCCCCGGCGTTCGCCGGCGACGTGCACCTGAGCGGCCTGTCGCCTGAGACGAAGCAGGAGCGCTTCATCGTCGGCTGGAAACCGGGCAGCCAGTTGGCAGCCACCCCGACGGCACTGGCCAGCTCGCTGAAAGCGGCCGCATTGGCTGTCCCGGCCTCGCAGGGCCGCGCGCTGGGCGTGCAGACGCTGCGCCAGCTGGCCATCGGCCCGACCGTGGTCAAGGCCGACCGTCCGCTGGATGCGGCCGAGGCCGAACTGCTGATGCGCCGCCTCGCCGCCGACCCGAACGTGGCCTATGTCGAAGTCGATCAGTTGATGCACGCCACCCTGGTACCCAACGACACCCGCCTGTCCGAGCAGTGGGGCTTTGGCACCAGCAACGCCTCGATCAACGTGCGCCCGGCGTGGGACAAGGCGACCGGCACCGGCGTGGTCCTGGCGGTGATCGATACCGGCATCACCAACCACCCCGATCTCAACGCCAATATCCTGCCCGGCTACGACTTCATCAGCGACGCGGCGATGGCGCGCGATGGCGGTGGCCGCGACAACAATCCCAACGATGAAGGCGACTGGTACGGCGCCAACGAGTGCGGTTCGGGCATCCCGGCCTCCAACTCGAGCTGGCACGGTACCCACGTGGCCGGCACCATCGCGGCGGTGACCAACAACAGTACCGGCGTGGCCGGTACTGCGTTCAATGCCAAGATCGTGCCGGTGCGCGTGCTCGGCAAGTGCGGTGGTTACACCTCCGACATCGCCGATGCCATCGTGTGGGCTTCCGGCGGCACCGTCAGCGGCGTGCCGGCCAATGCCAACCCGGCCGAAGTGATCAACATGTCCCTCGGCGGCAGCGGTACCTGCTCGACCACCTACCAGAACGCCATCAACGGCGCGGTCTCGCGCGGCACGACCGTGGTGGTGGCCGCCGGTAACAGCAACGCCAACGTGTCCACCTCGGTGCCGGCCAACTGCGCCAACGTGATCGCGGTTGCCGCGACGACGTCGGCCGGCGCCCGCGCCAGCTTCTCCAACTACGGCGCAGGCATCGATATCTCGGCCCCGGGCCAGGCGATCCTGTCCACCCTCAACAGCGGCACCACGGTGCCGGGCACGGCGTCCTACGCGTCCTACAACGGCACGTCGATGGCGGCGCCGCACGTGGCCGGCGTGGTCGCGCTGGTGCAGTCGGTGGCCCCGACCGCGCTCACGCCGGCGGCGATCGAGACGCTGCTGAAGAACACCGCACGGGCCCTGCCGGGCGCATGCAGCGGCGGTTGCGGTGCGGGCATCGTGGACGCCGACGCGGCGGTCACGGCGGCACTGGGCGGGACCAACCCGAACCCGGGCACCGGTACGGTGCTGCAGAACAATGTGCCGGTCAGCGGCCTGGGTGCCGCCAGCGGCGCATCGCTGGCCTACACGGTGACGGTGCCGTCGGGCAGTTCGCAGCTGAAGGTGAGCATCGCCGGCGGTAGCGGTGACGCCGATCTGTACGTGCGTTCGGGCAGCGCTCCGACCGACACGGTCTACAACTGCCGCCCGTACCTGAGCGGCAACAACGAAACCTGCACGATCACTTCACCGGCGGCCGGTACCTGGCACGTGCGGGTGAAGGGCTATTCGACCTTCTCCGGGGTCACCCTGACCGCGCAGTACTGAGCCCAGATCCCTCTCCAATGGGCACGCCCCGGTTTCGGCCGGGGCGTCTTTTTTGGATTTTCTTTTAGAAGCCAAAAGCTAGAAGCCGAAGCAGGAACAACGGCCGCGAGTTCGTGCCTGCTCTGGCTTGGGCGGGTACGGGTGGCGTTGCGGGACACGCCGCAAGTACGTCCCTGTAGGCTCGCATGCGCCATCCATGGCGCATGACGGTCCTGCAACGCCACCCGTACCCACCCTTTGACAGTGGGCTGGTGCGCAATGAAAGAGCGGAAGCGGGAAGACGGAAGCGGCGGCGCTGGCGTTGTTTTGCCCGCAGCGCTTTTCCACGGCTACCAGCCAACTGTCGAGGGTGGGGGGTGAGGTTGCGGGACCGTCGTGCGCCATGGATGGCGCACGCGAGCCTCCAGGGACGGATTTACGGCGTGTCCCGCAATCTCACACACCCCCGCCCAGCCCAGTACGCTCGAGGAGTGCGGCTTCTAGAAGTCCCAGCCGATCAGGCTTCCTCAAACCGATTGGCGGCCACGTTCTTTCGCACGTGTTCGGGATTCCAGATGCGCCCGTTCATGGCGATGTAGACGCCGCTGGCCAGCGACTGTACCGCGCCGATCGCGCAGCCGATGTTGAATTCCGCGTCTGAACCACGGAAGCGCGCCGGGCTCAACGCACCGGTCATCACGATGGTCTTGTCGGCGATGGTCTTGAGCACCTGGCCGGTCTGCACCATCGAATCGGTCCCGTGCGTCACCAGCACGTGACGGGTCGGCTGCGCGGCGATGGTGGCGCGGATCAACTCGCGGTCGTCATCGGTGATGTGCAGCGAATCCTTGCGCAGAATCGGAATCACGTTGAAGCGGAAGGTCACGCCCAGCTCGCGCAGGATCATCCCGATCTGCGGATCGCCGATCTGGTAATCCGACTTGTCGTCGAAGTAGATCTTGTCGATCGTGCCACCGGTGGTGATGATCAGTAGTTCTTCCATTGCGGGCATCCTGGATAGCGGTCAGAACCGCGCGGGCAACCCGCGCCGGGATGCAGATGATACGACCGCCAGCGCCGCCTCGCAGCCGTGGCGACGGGCGCGTTCAGCGCTTGCCGAAGCGCCGGCGCAGCCCGGGCGTGCTCGCCACGCCGATCACTGCCAGCGCCAGCAGCAGCTCGGCCCAGGCCCAGCCGGCCGTTTCCCGGTGGCTCCAGGCGCTCATCACCCCGTGGCTGAACCAGAACAGCGCCAGCACGCCCGCCCAGAAGGCGGCCTTGCCGCGCCGCAGCCATACCCCGAGGGCCAGCAGCAGCGGCGGCAGGGTGAACACCAGCAGCGTGGCCAGCCAGTGCTTGTCGTGGGCGAACCACAGCGCATACAGCGCCGCCAGCGCGACCAGCAGCAGCGCCAGCGTCGCGTCCTGCGCGCGGCCCTTCATGCCAGCCGCCGCGCGATGTCGGCAACCCGTCGGCCCAGCGCCCGCGCCAGGATCGCCTCATCCTCGCTCGGCACCGGATTGTCATCGGCACCGGCCACATGGCTGGCGCCATACGGCGTGCCGCCGGTAGTGGTGTGGCTCAACGCGGGCTCGGTGAACGGAATGCCCACGATCAGGCAGCCGTGGTGCAGCAGCGGCACCTGCATCGACAGCAGGGTCGATTCCTGGCCGCCGTGCAGCGAAGCGGTCGAGGTGAATACCGCCGCCGGCTTGCCGGCCAGGGTGCCATTGACCCATTCGGCGCCCAGACCATCCAGGAAATGCTTGACCGGCGCGGCCATGTTGCCGAAGCGGGTGGGGCTGCCCAGGATCAGGCCGTCGCATTCGGCAAGATCGCTGATGTCCACGTACGGGGCGCCGTCTTCGGGCACCGGCGGGCGGGCGGTCTGCGTCACCGCGGCCACCTGCGGCACCGTGCGCAGCCGCGCGCTCATGCCGGGCACCTCGCCGATGCCACGCGCGATCTGGCGGGCCAGCCGGGCCACCGAACCGCCGCGGCTGTAATACAGCACCAGGATTTCCGCCATCGCGCTTCACTCATTGGGACCAGCGGCCAGTATGGCGATGCGATGCAGTCCCGCACACCCCTCTTCGGGTACCCTTGCGCCGATGGAACCCCTTGATACCGTCAATCTCTGGATGGAGCGCCTGCGTGATCGCGCGCGTGCCGCCAGCTTCGGTCGCTTCCTGTGGCGACGCTTCCTGGACGACCGCCTGTTCCAGGCGGCCGCCTCGCTGGCCTACACCACGGTGTTCGCGCTGGTGCCGCTGGCCATCGTGGTGTTCGGGGTGCTCTCGGCCTTCCCGGTGTTCGACCGCTGGAGCGACCAGCTCAGCGACTATGTGTTCTCCAACTTCGTGCCCAACGCCGCCCGCGCCGCCGAAGGCTACCTGCGTCAGTTCTCGGCGAGCGCGGGGCAGCTCACCGCGGCCGGCTTCATCGCACTGGTGGTGTCGCTGTTGATTACCCTCAACAGCGTCGAGCAGACCTTCAACCAGATCTGGCGGGTCAATTCCGGGCGTCCCAAGCTGACCCGCTTCCTGGTCTACTGGACCGTACTTACCCTGGGCGCGATGCTCGCCGCCGCCTCGCTGGCGGTATCGGCGCGGGTGTTCGCGCTGCCGTTGTTCGGCACCAGCGAAGGCCGCTGGCTGGCCAATTTTTCGCTGACCGTGGCGCCGTTCCTGATCGAGTTCGTGTGCATCATGCTGGTCTACCGCGTGGTGCCGCACCACGTGGTGAAGTGGCGCCATGCCATCCCCGGCGCGATCCTGGCCGCAGTGATGCTCGAGCTGGTGAAGTGGGGCATGGGCGCCTACCTGGGCAGCTTCCAGTCTTACCAGAAGCTCTATGGCACGGTTGCGTTCGTGCCGATCCTGCTGCTGTGGATCTACCTGTGCTGGGTCTCGGTGCTGCTGGGGGCGTCGCTGGCCTCCTCGATTGCCGCCTTCCGCTACCAGCCGGCCGACCTGCGCCTGCCCACCGGCTATGAGATCTACGGCCTGCTGCGCCTGATCGGGCGCTTCCAGCAGGCGCGCCGCGATGGCCGCAGCCTGGACGATGACGAGATCCTGCGGCTGGAGCCGATGCTGACCGATTCGCTGCTGCAGACCATGCTCTGCGACCTGGAGGCAATCCGGGTGGTGCGCCGCGACGAACGCGGCGAGTGGCTGCTGGCGCGCGACCTGGACAAGCTGACCCTGGCCGATCTGTACGAAACCACCCAGATGCGTATCCCGATCCGCGAGGCCTACCTGCCGTATCGCGACGACAGCCTGGGCCAGGCGTCGGTGCTGGCGCTGGACACCCTGCGGCTGCCGCTGCGTGAACTGCTCAAGCGTCGCGTCAGCGACATCTATTCCATTCCCGGAGACACGCCCCCATGACCGTCAAGCCCCTGCTGCTGGCCATGAGCCTGCTGGCGCTGGCCGCCTGCAACAAGCCCACCGCGCAGCCCGATGCCGCCGCGCCAGCCCCCGCAACGCCGCCCGCGCCCGTCACCGAACCGGTGGCGCCCGCGACGGCCGAAACCGCACCGACCGACCGCAAGACCGTCGAGCGTCCGACCCTGACACTGCCGGCGCTGGATGGCAGCACCTACGACCTGGCCGCGCACCGCGGCAAGTGGGTGGTGGTGAACTTCTGGGCGACATGGTGCGCGCCGTGCCGCAAGGAGATGCCGGAGTTGTCGGCACTGCATGCCATGCGCAGCGAGATCGAGGTGGTGGGCCTGGCCTTCGAGGACATCGAGCCGGCGGAAATGAAGGCGTTCCTGGACAAGCGTCCGGTGACCTATCCCATCGTGATCGTCGATACGTACAACCCGCCGGAAGACTTCGCCATTCCGCGCGGGTTGCCGCTGACCTACCTGATCGCACCGGACGGCAAGGTCGCCAAGGAATTCCTCGGCCCGGTCACCGCGCACGACATCGAAACCCGGATCGCGCAGGGCGGCTGACGCCGCCCCCGGCGTCAGTCGGGCAGCGGATACGCCTCGATCGGCTTCAACACGTCGAAGTGCTCCTTGTGCAGCTTGCCCTTCAACGGCGGCAGGGCGAGCTCCGGCTCGTCCACGCGGGTGTCGGGCAGGCGGTCGAGCAGGTTGCGGATCAGTCCCAGCCTGCCGCGCTTCTGGTCATTGAAGTCCACCAGTGTCCACGGCGCTTCCTCGCGATGGGTGGCGCGCAGCATGGCCTCGCGCGCTTCGGTGTACGCGCTGTACTTGCTGCGCGATTTCAGGTCCACCGGTGACAGCTTCCAGCCCTTGAGCGGGTCGACATGGCGCTCGGCGAAGCGCTTTTCCTGCTGCGCCTGGTCCACGCTGAGCCAGTACTTGAACAGCAGGATGCCGTCGTCGATCAGCAGTTTCTCGAACACCGGCGTCTGCGCCAGGAAGGCGTGGTACTCGGGCTCGCTGCAGTAGCCCATCACGTGCTCGACGCCGGCGCGGTTGTACCAGCTGCGGTCCATCAGCACGATCTCACCGCCGGCCGGCAGGTGCGACACATAGCGCTGGAAGTACCACTGCGTGCTCTCGCGGTCGGTGGGTTTGGGCAACGCCACCACTCTGCACTGGCGGGGGTTGAGATGGTCGGCGATGGCCTGGATGGCGCCGCCCTTGCCGGCGGTGTCGCGGCCTTCGAACAGCACCAGCWCGCGTTGGCCGGTGTGCTGCACCCAGCGTGCCATGGCGATGAGTTCCAGCTGCATCGGTTCCAGCAGGGCCTGGTAGTCCTTGCGTTTGAGCTTGCCCATCGGCGTGCCTCGGTCGTTCACAGGAAAGCCCGAGCCTAGCGCAGCGGTGGGTCAGGGCGTGTGTTCGCCCTGCCAACCGCGTTCGCGCGCCATCGTCTCGACCGCGGCGCTGAAGTCACCGGCGAAGCCGGCCATGTCGAACAGCCCGCTGTCGACGCGGCGCTGCGCCAGCTCCGCGCGAAGTGCCTGCAAGGCCGCCGGATCGTTGCCGAGTGCGATGGCGGTGGCGACGAAGGCGCGGTCGTCGGCGACGTTCATGCGCGCCAGCCCCAGGTGATGGTTGAGGCTGCCGGCCACGCGCGCGGCGAAGGTCGCACCCGGGCAGGTCAGCACCGGGCAGCCGGCCCACAGCGCGTCCGAGGCGGTGGTGTGGGCGTTGTAGGGGTGGGTGTCCAGGAACAGGTCGGCCAGCGCATAGCGGGCCAGGTACTCCGGATGCGGCAGCTTGGGCATGAACACCAACCGCGCCGGGTCCAGCTGCGCCTGGCGTGCGGCGCTGCGCAGGCGCGCATCGGCATTGCCGGGACCGGACAGCAGCCACAGCACGCTGCCGGGTACGCCCTGCAGCACCGCGAACAAACGCTGCACGCTGCGCGGATTGAGTTTGTAGCTGTTGTTGAAGCAGCACAGCACCACGCCGTGGGCCGGCAGCCCGCAGGCCTCGCGCGACGGCGGCGGCTGCAGCATTCGGGTGTTGTCCGAGGGCTGGAACGCGCGCGGCAGGCGTCGCACGTCTTCGCTGAAGCCGGCGTCCAGCGCGGGCGGCAGCACGAAGGCATCGGCGAGCAGGTGGTCGATCCACGACGCGCCGGCGGTCCCGGGGTAGGCCAGCCAGTTCACCTGCACCGGTGCCGGACGCATCGCCAGCACCTGCGGGGTGCCGCCGCCGCCCCAGCCGCGCAGGTCGAACAGCACATCGATGCCGGCCGCGCGGATGCGCTCGGCGATGCGCTGGTGCGGCAGTGCGCCGATCTCGTGCAGCTGGGTGGCCGCGGCGTGCAGGCGCGCGCGGATGCGGCTGCCGTCGTCGCCATTGAGCGCGAACAGGTGCAGCTCCAGTGTGCCCAGCGCGCGCAGCTGCTCGAACAGGGCCACGGTCAGCAGCCCGGTCGGATGCGCGCCGAAACCGTTGGACAGGAAGCCCACGCGCAGGCGGCCGTGCGCGCGCACCGTGGCGGCGGGCAGCGGACGCACGTCGGCGGCAATGGCCGCCGCGCGTTGGCGCGCGCACGCCAGTTGTTCGGCCGCGCTGCTCTCTTCGCTGAGGAAGGCGAACGGCTCCACCGCCGCCTGGCCCTGCGCGACCGCCTGGCGGACCTGGGCCGACAGGCGGTCGATATCGCGCCAGTCGCAGAGACGGCGCTGCCAGTTGAGCAGGTGTGCGCTGATGTAGGGTTCGCCGGGCAGCAGCATGTGCGCATGGCGATACGCATCGGCGGCCGCTTCGGGCTGGCCGGCGTCTTCCAGTGCATGGCCCAGCCACAAGGCGATGCCCGGGTGCTGCGGGGCCAGGTTCGAGGCCTGGCGCAGCAGCGCGGCGGCCTCGTCGTGGCGGCCCTGCATCCAGCGCGCGCGGCCCAGCCGGGCCAGGGCTTCGGGATGGTCGCCGCGCAATTGCAGTGCACGCGTGGCGGCGTGTTCGCCGGCGGCGATGTCGCCCGCTTCCAACTCGGCGTCGGCCAGCATCACCCAGGCGATGAAGTCGGTCGGCTGGTGTTGCACCGCCAGGCGCAGCTGCTGCCGGTCCGCCTCCATCCTCAGGTACCCGCCGCCAGCTGCGCCAGTTCGTCGGCCTGGTGTTCGTGGATCAGGCGCTCGACCAGTGTGTCCATTTCACCGGCAATGATGTTGGGCAGGTCGTACAGGGTCAGGCCTTCCACGCGGTGGTCGGTGATCCGGCCCTGCGGGAAGCTGTAGGTGCGGATGCGCTGGCTGCGGTCACCGCTGCCCACCTGCAGGCGACGGCTCGCGGCGGTGGCGGCGGCCTGCTTGCTGCGCTCGGCATCCAGCAGCTGCGCCTTGAGGCGCTTCATCGCCTTGTCGCGGTTGGCGTGCTGGCTGCGCTCGGTCTGGCATTCCACCACCACGCCGGACGGCACGTGGGTGATGCGGATCGCCGATTCGGTCTTGTTGACGTGCTGGCCGCCGGCGCCGGACGAGCGGAAGGTATCCACCCTCAGGTCGGCCGGGTTGATCACGATCTCGTCGACCTCGTCGGCCTCGGGGATGATCGCCACGGTGGCGGCCGAGGTATGGATGCGGCCCTGCGATTCGGTGGCCGGTACCCGCTGCACGCGGTGCGTGCCCGACTCGAACTTCAGCTTGGAATACGCGCCACGCCCGACCACGCGCGCCACCACTTCCTTGTAGCCGCCATGTTCGCCGGGGCTGTCCGATTCGATCTCGACCTTCCAGCCCTGGCGCTCGGCATAGCGGGCATACATGCGGAACAAATCGCCGGCGAAGATCGCCGCTTCGTCGCCCCCGGTCCCGGCGCGCACTTCCAGGAACAGGTTGCCGTCGTCGCGCGGATCGCGCGGCACCAGCAGCAGCGCCAGGTCCCGGTCCAGCTCTTCCAGCCGTTGCTGGGCGGCGGTGATTTCTTCTTCGGCCAGCTCGCGCAGGTCCGGGTCGTTGCGCATCGCTTCGGCGGCGGCCAGGTCGGACAGGGCACGGGCCTCGTCGGCCAGCGCGGTGGCGATCGGCTGCAGCTGTGCGAATTCGCGCGAGAACGCGCGGAAGCGGTCGTTGTCGCTGACCACCGAGGGGTCGGCAAGCAGGCGTTCGAGTTCTTCGCGGCGTTCGGCCAGCGCTTCCAACTTACGGCGCAGGGTCGGCGTCATCGGTCTTCACAGGAGGGTGTTGATAGCCCGGCTTGGCCGGGAACAGGCGCTCGGCGGCGCGGGTCAGCTCAGTATCGCCGGTCAGCGCGGCCGCGCGCAGCGCCGCGGTGGGCGGGTGCAGCAGGCGGTTGGTCAGGCCGTGGGCCAGCAGTTCCAGCACGTCCTCCGGCGATTTGCCGTGGGCCAGTTGCTGGCGCGCCTTGTCCAGCATCTCCACGCGGGTCGCCTCGCCATAGGCGCGCAGTTGCAGCAGCGGCGCCTGGTGGGCGCTGGCCTGCAGCGTCTCCACGAAGCGGGCGACCTGCAGTTCGATGATCGCCTCGGCTTCGGCGGCGGCTTCGCGGCGGCTGCGGCGGTTGTCTTCGACCGCGCGCTCCAGGTCATCGACGGTGTACAGGAACGCATCCTGCAGGTCGCCCACGCCGGCCTCGATGTCACGCGGCACGGCCAGGTCGAACAGCAGCATCGGTTTGTGCTTGCGGGTCTTGAGCGCAGCGGCGACGTGCGCGCGGGCGATCACCGGCTGGCGCGCGGCGGTGGCCGAGAACACCACGTCGGCCTCACCCAGGTGACGCTCCAGTTCGCTCAGCGGCAGCGCCACGCCGCCATGCCGGCTGGCCAGGTCCTGCGCATGGGCCAGCGTGCGGTTGGCCACGAGCAGGCGCCGCACCTTGCCTTCGCTGAGGTGGCGCGCGGCCAGCTCGATGGTTTCCCCCGCGCCGACCAGCAGCACGGTGGAGTCTTCCAGCCGCGCAAACGAGTTCTGCGCCAGGCGCACGGCGGTGGAGGCTACCGAGACCGGGTTGGCACCCACCCGCGTATCGGTGCGGGCGCGCTTGGCCACCGAGAAGGTCTGCTGGAACAGCCGGTCCAGGCGCTGGCCGAGCAGGCCGTGGTCGCGCGCGGTCGCCCACGCGTCCTTGACCTGGCCCAGGATCTGGGGCTCGCCCAGCACCATCGAGTCCAGCCCGGTGGCGACCCGGAACAGGTGGCGCACCGCGTCGGCATCGGCATGCTGGTAGAGGTACCCGTGCAGCGCGCCGGCGTGGGATTCCAGCCAGTGCGCCAGTGCCTCGCCCGATTCGGCCACCGCGTACAGCTCGGTGCGGTTGCAGGTGGACAGCAGCACGGCCTCGGCCACCTGTGGCGTATCGCGCAGCGACGCCAATGCCAGGGGCAGGGCGTCGCCGCCAAAGGACGCGCGTTCGCGCAGTTCCACTGGCGCGGTCTGGTGATTCAGTCCGAGCACCCACAGGGTCATTGTTCAGTTGCTTGCGATAAGCTGCTGGCCATTCAAGTCGTCATTTTAAGGCCAGAAGCCCCCGATGCCCGCATTGATTCGCATCTCCAGCGTTCTGCTGCTGTCCTTGTCCGCCGCCAGTGCCCTGGCGGCCCCGGCCACGGTTCCCGCCACACCCCCGTCCGCCAAGGCCAAGGTGGCCGAAACCGCGCCGCTCACCCCGGTGATGGCGGGCGAGTTCGCGCTGCAGGCCGGCAAGCTCGCCGACGCCGCGCGCTGGTATCTGGAGGCGGCCGAGGCCGGCAGCGACGATGCCGGGCTGGCCGAGCGGGCCACCCGCATCGCCATGCTCGCCGACGATGACAAGCGCGCCGCCCGCGCACTGGCGTTGTGGGAAGCCCGTGCGCCGCGTTCGCTGGCCATGCGCAGCGCCGCCGCCGCGCTGGACATGCGCCAGAACGATGTGAAGGCCGCCCGCACCGAACTCGGTGCGCTGCTCAAGGACCCGGACCCGCGTGGCTGGAAGTTCGCCATCGCCGCGCTGATCGGCGGTGGCCGTGATCCGGCCGTGCCGGCGCAGGTGCTGGGCGGCCTGGTCGATGACAACGCGATCCCCGACCAGCTCGAGGTCTGGCAGGAACTGGGGCGGCTGGCGATGCGCATGGAACGGCCGGACCTGGCCAAGCGCATGGTCGATGAAGTGGTCAAGCGCTTCCCCAATGAACCCCGGGTGGCGCTGTTGAATGCCAGCCAGCTGGCCCAGGCCGGCAAGCAGGACGAAGCGCTGGCGCTGCTGCACGGGGTGGAACCCCGGAGCCGCCAGGATCCGGAGCTGCGCAACGCGCTGGCCATCGCCTACGACAGCATGGGCGATGCCCGTTCGGCCGCGCGCGTGCTGGCGGTGGGCCCGCAGGATGTGCAGACCTGGGGCATGCGTGCCTCGCTGCTGGCCAAGCAGAAGGACGATGCCGCGCTGCTGGCCCTGTATACGGATCTGTCCAGGCAGGCGGCCAAGCCGGATCCGGCGCAGCGCCTGCTGCTGGGCAAGATCGCCGAGTATCTGAAGCGCCCGGCCGAGGCGGTGGACTGGTACCACAGCGTGCCCGGCGGCGATGAACTGGACGAGGCGCGCCTGCGCGCGGCCAATGCGCAGTACGAGGCCGGGCGCACGGACAAGGCATTTGCCGAAGTCCACACGATCCAGTCCGATGCCAGCGTCGATGACGACGCCCGCCGCGATGCCTACCTGCTGGAGGCCGAGCTGCGCCAGCGCGGCGAGGACCTGCCCGGCGAACTGGACGCCCTGGCCCGTGGCCTGGCCGCGTATCCCGACGAGGGCGCACTGCTGTACGCRCGCGCCCTGRCCTGGGAACGCCGCGACGATGTGCCACGCGCCGAAGCCGACCTGCGCAAGGTGCTGGTGACCGATCCGGAAAACGTGGCCGCGCTCAATGCGCTGGGCTACACCCTGGCCGACCGTACTCAGCGCTATCAGGAGGCGCTGGAGCTGATCGACCGCGCCCGCGTCGCCGAGCCGGACAATGCGGCCATCGTCGACAGCTACGGCTGGGTGCTGTATCGCCTGGGCCGCAACGAAGAGGCGTTGGTGCAGCTGCGCCGCGCCTGGACCCTGGCCAAGGACCCGGAGATCGCCGCGCATGTGGGCGAGGTGCTGTGGGTGCTGGGCCGCAAGGAAGAGGCGCGGCGTTTCTTCGACGAGGCACGCAAGCTGGACCCTGACAACCGCGCCCTGCAGCGCGTGATCGAGAAATACGGCGTATGAACCTGCAGCTGCTCAAGGCCGGCGCCGCGCTGGCGATGGGGCTGACGTTGTCGGCCTGTGTGTCGCTGGACGAGCGCAAGGCCCCGTCCGCCCCGGCCGTGGTGACGACCGTGTCGGCGCAGGCACAGCAGGCCGAAGCCGCCCGCGTGGCAGCGCTGCGCACGCAGCCGCAGTGGTCGTTCCAGGGCCGCGTGGCGATCAACAAGGGGCGCAATGGCGGCAATGGCCGCATCGACTGGCAGCAGCGGGAGCGCCAGTACGTGGTCGAGCTGAGTGCGCCGGTGACCCGCCAGAGCTGGAAGCTGACCGGAGACAGCCACCACGAAGGGGGTCGCCTGGAAGGTCTGGACGGCGGTCCGCGGGAAGGCGAGGACGCCCAACAGGTGCTGTTGGATGCGACCGGCTGGGACATCCCGGTCAATCAACTGCCGGACTGGGTGCGTGGCCTGGTGGCCGATGACACCGCCCCGGCCGAGCAGGTCGAGCGCGATGGTGATGGCCGTCCGCGCCGGGTCGTGCAGATGGGCTGGCAGATCCAGTACCTGGACTGGTACCCGGCCGAAGGCGATCGCCCGGTGCTGCCGCGCCGGATCGAAGCAGTCAACGGCGATGCCAAAGTGCGCCTGGTAGTCGACAGCTGGGTGCTGGGCAGCCCATGAGCGGCCTGGACCTGAATGCGGGCTGGTCGCAGTGGCCGGCCCCGGCCAAGCTCAACCTGTTTCTGCACATCACCGGCCGCCGCGCCGATGGCTACCACCAGCTGCAGACGGTGTTCCGGCTGCTCGACTGGGGCGACCGGATCCGGCTGCGGGTGCGTGAGGACGGGCGGATCCAGCGTGACGGCGCGTCGGTGGCAGGGGTGGCAGAAGCCGACGACCTGGCCATCCGTGCAGCGCATCTTCTCAAGAATGCCGCCAATGTCGGCCAAGGTGCCGATATTGGTGTCGAAAAACACATTCCGGCCGGTGGCGGTTTTGGCGGGGGATCGTCCGATGCGGCCACCGTGCTGGTCGCACTGAACCGGCTGTGGAACGCCGGCATGGACGTCGATGCCCTGGCCGCGCTGGGCCTGGAGCTGGGCGCGGACGTACCGGTCTTCGTGCGCGGGCACAACGCCTGGGCCGAAGGCGTGGGCGAGCAGCTCACCGCGATCGCGCTGCCCCCGGCCTGGTTTGTACTGGCCGATCCGGGGGTGCACGTGCCCACGCCGCGACTTTTCGCGGATCCGGATTTGACGCGAGACGCCCCAGTGGCGAAAATAGCGGACTTCGCTTCCGGGTCTTTGCTCGGGAATGCGTTCGAGCCGGTATTGCGCCGCCGCGAGCCCGCCGTAGAGGCAGTGCTTGCGACGTTGAGCAGGATCGGCCGGGCACGACTCACCGGGTCGGGAAGCGGTTGTTTCGTCGAGTTCGCCACGCGCGCTGCTGCAGAGCAGGGCCTGGCGCGGTTGCCGAAGGAACTGCGGGCATGGGTAGTGGCGGGCGTGGAGCGTTCGCCGTTGCTTGATGTACTCGAGCGTTATTGATTTTGATGCAGGGGCGTCGCCAAGAGGCCCAAGGCACCAGGTTTTGATCCTGGCATTCGGAGGTTCGAATCCTCCCGCCCCTGCCACTTGCGGATATCAGCCGCGTTCCCATGCGCACGCCTGCGCGGGCACGGCCGATGTCTCGCGGTGTTGTCACCGCAGACACTCCAGGGTGCCGGCGGCCGAGTTCTCCAATCGCTCCCGCCCGAGACCGTCATGATGCAAGATCACCCCAACCTGCTGGTATTTTCCGGCAACGCCAACAAGCGCCTTGCGCAGAGCATCTGCAAGGAACTGGGGGTGCGGCCGGGCAAGGCATTGGTGTCGCGCTTCTCCGATGGTGAAGTGCAGGTCGRGATCGAAGAAAACGTCCGCAAGCAGGACGTGTTCGTGATCCAGCCGACCTGCGCGCCCAGCGCGGAAAACCTGATGGAGCTGCTGGTGCTGATCGATGCACTCAAGCGCGCCTCGGTCAACAGCGTCACCGCCGTGGTGCCGTACTTCGGCTACTCGCGCCAGGATCGCCGCATGCGTTCCTCGCGCGTGCCGATCACCGCCAAGGTCGCCGCCAAGATGTTCAGCGCCGTCGGCGCCGACCGGGTACTGACGGTGGATCTGCATGCCGACCAGATCCAGGGCTTCTTCGACATGCCGGTGGACAACGTGTATGCCTCGCCGCTGCTGCTCGCCGATATCTGGCGCGCCTACGGCACCGAAAACCTGATCGTGGTGTCCCCGGACGTGGGTGGCGTGGTGCGTGCACGTGCCGTCGCCAAGCGCCTGGACGATGCCGACCTGGCGATCATCGACAAGCGCCGGCCGCGCGCCAACGTCTCCACCGTGATGAACATCATCGGTGACGTCGAAGGCAAGACCTGCGTGATGGTCGATGACATCGTCGATACCGCCGGCACCCTGTGTGCGGCTGCCGCAGCGCTGAAGGCGCGTGGCGCCCTGAAGGTGGCCGCGTATTGCACCCACGCCGTGCTCTCGGGCCCGGCGGTGGACAACATCAACAACTCCCAGCTCGATGAGCTGGTGGTGACCGACACCATCCCGCTGCGCGAAGAGGCGCGGGTGTGCAGCAAGATCCGCCAGCTCAGCGTGGCGGAAA
>NZ_JBFULB010000062.1:0-16131 GCF_056400545.1 Stenotrophomonas sp. P5_A8
GAACAGCGCCTGCCCGTTCTCCAGCGTACCGTGGGCCAGCTGCACGTTCATCCAGCGCGCCATGTCGTGCACGCTGGAATAGATGCCGCCGGCGCCGGCGTTGTTGGACCAGGTCAGCGGGGCGACGGTACGCAACGTGCTGAAGTCGTACTTGGCGTGGCCGACCGCGGCGTTGTCGCCGGGCTTGAGGTGGTCCGCGTTGTAGCGGGTGCCGTCCATGCCCACCGGGGTGAAGATGTGCTGCTGCAGGAACGCGGCGTAGGACTGCCCGGAGACCTGCTCGATCACCTGCTGGGCCACCGCGTAGAGAATATTGTCGTAGGCGTAGCGGTCGCGGAAGCCGGCTTTGAGCGGCACCTTGGCCAGGCGCTGCACGACCTCCTGGTTGCTGTAGCCGGTGGTCGGCCAGAACAGCAGATCACCCGCTCCCAGACTCAGCCCGCTGCGGTGCGAGAGCAGGTCGCGGATGCGCATCTCGCCAGTAACGTAGGGATCGGACATGCGGAAGCCCGGTAGATGGTCGATCACCCGGTCGTCCATCTTCAGCTTGCCCTGCTCGGCCAACAGATTCAGCGAGGTGGCGGTGAAGGCCTTGGTGTTGGACGCGATCGCAAACAGCGTATCGGCCTGTACCGGTGCCGGCTTGCCCAGTTCGCGCACGCCGTAGCCGCGTTCGAACACGACCTGGCCATCCTTGACCACCGCCACGGCGATGCCGGGCACGTCGAACTGGCTGCGGACGCGCTCGACCGTGCTGTCCAGGCGCTGCAGCTGCGCCGGTACCGCCGCCGATGCCAAAGGTGCACATGCGAGCAGCACGATGCCTCCGATCCAGGATGTGTTCAAACAGTGTCTCCAGGTGCGTGTCGCGGGGACGTTGAGGCCTGCACGGGCCCGCTCGCCGGTTTCGCACGATGGTAACGCGCGCGCGCTCAGGCTCGCCTGTGCCAGAAGGAGGACCGCTCCGGAGACCGACATGACCGCGCCTGCCGATACCGTATCCACCGTCATTCCGTGCCTGCGCTACCGCGACGCCCGGGCGGCGATCGCCTGGCTGCAGCACGCGTTCGGGTTCGAGCCGCAGGCGGTGTATGCCGAGGGCGATACCGTCCACCATGCACAGCTGGTCTACGGCCACGGCATGATCATGCTCGGCTCGGTCGACACCACCAGCGAGTGGGGCCGGCACAGCGTGCAGCCCGATGAGGTCGGCGGTCGCCAGACCCAGAGTGCCTGTGTGATCGTGGCCGATCCCGACGCGCATTACGCGCGGGCGGTGGCCGCCGGCGCACGGGTGGTGATCGAGATCGCCGACCAGCCCTACGGCGGGCGCGGCTACGCCTGTCGTGATCCCGAAGGATTCCTGTGGTGGTTCGGCAGCTACGATCCGTGGCGCGCCCACGCAGGCACCGCATGACGGCCGCAGCAGGGCGTATCCGCACCGGCATTGGCGGCTGGGTGTTTCCGGCCTGGCGCGGTGGCATGTTCTACCCGGCCGGGCTGCCGCAGCGCGAAGAGCTGGCCCATGCCAGTGCCGCGCTGCGCTGCATCGAGATCAACAGCACCTTCTACCGGGCGCAGAAGCCGGCCGTCTACGCGCAATGGCGCGAGCAGACGCCGCCGGGCTTCCGCTTCTCGGCCAAGGCACCGCGCACCATCACCCAGACCCATGACCTGAGCAAGGTCGGGCCGCGGGTGGAGGCCTTCGTCGCTGGAATCGTGGCGTTGGAAGACCGGCTGGGCCCGCTGGTGTGGCAGTTCGGTGATACCCACCCTGCCGATGCGGAGGCGTTTGACGGCTTCCTGCAGCTGCTGCCGAAGCAGGCCGATGGGCGACGCCTTCAGCATGCGCTGGAGGTGCGCAATCCGGCGGCGTGGACGCTCGAGCTGGTGACGGTGGCGCGGGCGCACAACGTGGCCTTGGTGTTCAGCGGCTCTGCCGAGCATCCGAGCTTTGCCGACCCGACCGCGGATTTCGTCTATGCGCGGCTGATGCATGCACGCGCCAACCTGCGTGCGGGCTATCCGGAACGGGCGCTGGAGCAGTGGTGCCTGCGTGCGATGCGCTGGGCGCGCGGCGAGGACAATCCGGACCTGCCCCATGTGACCGCCGAGGCAGCGTCCACCGGTCCGCGCGAGGTCTACATGCTGTTCATTGGTGCGGCCAAGCAGCGTAATCCTGGCGCGGCGATGGCGCTGCGCGACCAGCTGGCGCGCGTAGGAGCGACGTAACGCCGATCGTGGGTCGGCCTATCGACCCACCATCGATAGCTACCGCCGGGTGGATACGGCGCTGCGCGCGCCCAACCGCGCGTCGATCCGCCACAACAACGCCCCCAGCGCGATGAACGCCAGCCCCACCACCAGCGCATTGCGCGCCACCGTGGCGGCACCGAGCGCGGCCAGGTCCAGGAACGGATACGGGTACTGCCCGCTCCAGCGCCCGACCAGCAGCGCCCACCCCAGGTAGATCGCCGGGAACAGCAGCGCCCAGCCGAGCTGGCGCCAGCGCAGGCACCCATGCGGTCCGGCCAGCCAACCCAGCAGGTACAGCACCGGGACGGCGTAATGCAAGCCTGTATCGGCCCACCACTGTGCGCCCTGCGGATGCCACAGGCCGCGCAAGACCAGCACGTAGACCAATCCGGTGATGCCGATATACAGCGCCACCGCGGCACTGGCGGCGGGCGCGGCCATGCCGTCGCGGCGCCCCCGCAGCCGTGCCAGACAGACCGCGGCCACACCGATGTTGCTGAGGATGGTGAAGTAGCCGAGCAGGCGCAGCAGCGCCTGCCCGGTGCCGGCCGTGGCGCCGACGGTCTGCAGCAGCAGCGCGTACTGCAGCACCAGCGCTGCGATGGCGGTGAGCCCGGTGAGCCCGGCCAGGGCCCGGGCGCGCGGGGACGGTGAGGGGATCGGTGCGCTGTTCATCGGCGCAGGATGCCATGCCGGCCTAAACGCGACGTGCATGGATCGCGGTGGCGCCCGGCTTGTCGCACAATACCGCGATGCCCATGACCGATACCCGCAGAGCGCTTCTGCAAATCCATTTCTGCGTGCTGCTGTGGGGCGTCACCGCCATCCTCGGCAAGCTGATCACCCTGCCCGCGCTGCCGTTGGTGTGGTGGCGAATGCTGCTCGTGGTGGCGATGCTGGCGTTGCTGCCACGGGTGTGGCGCGGGCTGCGGCAGCTGTCGCCGACACTGTTTGCAGGCTACTGCGGCATCGGCGCGCTGGTCGCGCTGCACTGGCTGACCTTCTACGGCGCGGTGAAACTGGCCAATGCCTCGGTGGCGGCCACCTGCATCGCGCTGGCGCCGGTGTTCACCTCGGTGATCGAGCCGTGGGTGGCCAGGCGCCCGTTCCAGCTGCGCGAGCTCGCCTTCGGCGTCGCGGTGCTGCCCGGCGTGGCGCTGGTGGTGGGCGGGGTTCCGCATGGCATGCGCCTGGGCGTACTGATTGGTGCCCTGTCGGCGCTGCTGGTGGCGGTGTTCGGCTCGCTCAACAAGCGCATGGTCAGTCACGCCGACCCGCTTACCGTGACCGCGCTGGAACTCGGCGCTGGCACGCTCACCCTGACCCTGCTGGCGCCGGCGCTGCCGTTCCTGCTGCCGGCGCTGGCCAGCCCGCTGTGGGTGATCCCGGACCTGCACGATGGCCTGCTGCTGCTGACCCTGGCCGGGCTGTGCACGCTGCTGCCATTCGCGCTGGCGCTGGTCGCGCTGCGCCACATCAGTGCCTACACCTCGCAGCTGGTGACCAACCTCGAACCGGTCTACGCGATCGTGCTGGCGATGGTGTTGCTCAGCGAGCAGCGCGAACTGACCCCGCTGTTCTATGCCGGCGTGGCAATCATCGTCGGCGCGGTGTTCCTGCATCCCCTGTTGAACCGCCGCAAGCCGGTCCAGCATCCGGAGATCCTGGCTACCGCCGAGGCGCGCAACATCGCCGATTGACCGGCCCGGCGCGCACCGGCCAGCAGTCCGGTACCAGCTGTGATGGCCGACCAACGGTCGCTACCGGATGCGAATGGCCCGGCCGACGATCGGCGCTTACCGCGATGGCCAGTACCAGGCCGGCGCATCCAGCAGGCCCTGTCCGACCACGCGGGTCTGGCTGAGTTCCTTGTGCAGGCGGATACACGCACACGCAGGGTCTTCCTGCAGCGCCGCGATCAGGCGGCTGGCGTGCGACACCACCCACAACTGGCTGCGCGTTGACGCGGCAATGATCAACCGCGCCAGCGCCGGCAGCAGGTCCGGGTGCAGGCTGGTCTCCGGTTCGTTGAGCACCATCAGCGGCGGCGGGCGCGGGGTATGCAACGCCGCAATCAGCAGCAGATAGCGCAGCGTGCCGTCGGACAGTTCAGCCGCCGACAACGGCCGCAGCAGCCCGGGCTGCTGGAACTTCAGGTGCAGCCGGCCTTCGTGCGGTTCGATCAACACCTGCGCACCGGGAAACGCATCGTCGAGCGAGCGCGCCAGGGCCTGCGGATCGCCGATCTCCACGATGGTCTGCCAGGCCGCCGCCAGGTCATGGCCGTCGTGGCTGAGCACCGGCGTGCGCGTGGCCAGCGGCGCCTGCCGCGCCGGTGCGTGCGGATCGCTGCGGAAATGATCGTAGAAACGCCAGCCGCGGATCGATTCGCGCAGGGCCAGCACCTCGGGCATGCGCTGCGGATCGGCCAGTTGGGTGAACAGGCTTTCGAATACCGACAGGTGCTCGTCCACCACCTCCCACTGCCGGCCGTTCCTGCGCCGCACCAGCGCGCCGCGTCGCTCTACCAGCGCGTTGGCGCTGCGCAGGAATGGCCCGGCCCAGACACTCTCGCATTTGATCTGCGGGTCCAGGTCGAACATCGACCTGCTGCCCACCGGTAGCCCCAGGTCGATCGCATAGCCGAAATCGGCAGCCGCAAACCCGAGCCGCAGCGCGACCGATGGCGCGTGCGCCTGGCCCTGCACGGGGATCTCGCCCCGTACCATGCGCGGGTTGATGCGGCTGGGCCCGGCCCACAGCGCCGAGCCCAGCCCGCCCTCGCGCGCCAGCGCCGCGGCAACGCCGCCCTGCGCGGTCTCGGCCAGCAGGCGCAGCGCGCGGTAGAGGCTGGATTTGCCGCTGCCGTTGTCACCGGTGACCAGGTTGAGCCGTCCCATCGGCACGACCAGGTCGTACAGGGAGCGGTAGTTGGCGATGGCCAGGGTCTGCAGCATGGCAAGGGCGGTGGCAGGCGGGACACCAGCATGCCAGCGCCGCGTCGCAGTGCCTGCGAATGCGCCCTCAGTCGGCGCGCAGCACCCGGTTGCGGCCCTGATGCTTGGCCTGGTAGAGCGCCGCGTCGGCGCGGGCCAGGGTCTGCTCCACCGTGTCGCCGTGGTGGTGGGCGGCCACGCCGATGCGGATCGTCAGCGGGATGCCCAGCGGCAGGTCGGCCACGGCCATGCGCAGGACATCGCACTGCAGCTCGGCGGTGGCCAGCGCGGTGTCGGGCATCAGCACCACGAACTCCTCGCCGCCAAAGCGCGCCGCCAGCCCCTGCCCGGCGAAGTGCGCGCGCAGCAGCCGGGCCAGTTCGGCCAGCACGTGGTCGCCGGTGGCGTGGCCGTAGAGATCGTTGACGCGCTTGAAATGGTCGATGTCCAGCAGGGCCACCGCGGTCTGCCGTGGCTGGCCGTCGGCATCGCAGACCGCCGCCGTCAGCGCGGCGCTCATCGCGCGGCGGTTGGGTAGTCCGGTCAGCGGGTCGGTGCGGCTCTGCTCGGCCAGGTCCGCATTCTGCTGTTCAAGCAGGTTGTTGTATTCGCCCAGGCGCTGTTCGTACCACGCGCGGTCGCGCATGTGCTGCTGGATCTCGTGCGCGTAGCGGCGCAGTTCCATCACCAGCGAGACCTGCCGGGACAGCGCGGCCAAGGCCTTGGCCTGCTCCGGGCGCAGCTGCCCAGGGCTGGCGTCGAACACGCACAACGTCCCCAGCGGCAATCCATCGAAGCTGAGCAACGGTGCACCGGCGTAGAAGCGCACGTGCGGGTCGTCCACCACCAGCGGGTTGTCGTGGAAGCGCGGATCCTGCAATGCATCCTCGACCACCATCACCTGGTCCGGTTGCAGGATGGCGTGGCCACAGAAGGAGATATCGCGACTGGCCTCGCTGGCGTCCACCGCCCGCCGCGCCTTGAACCACTGGCGGTCCCGGTCCACCAGCGTCACCGCCCCCATGCCGGTGCCACACAAGGCCGTGGCAATGGTCACCAGATCCTCGAACGACCGTTCATTGGGCGTATCCAGGATCTGGTAGCGCTGCAGCGCCAGCAGGCGCTGTTCTTCGTTGTCCGGCTTGGACGGCTTGATCATCGGGGCAGGCGTGGTGGTGTTCCCGCGCAGTCTAGCCCCGCTGCGGCGTCATCGCGTGACGCACGGCATCACCACTCCAGCTGCTTGGGCAGCAGGCCTTTGAGCTCGGCGTCGGTCAGATTGCGCCACTGGCCCGGCTTGAGCGCACCGAGCTTGATGTTGTCGATGCGCACGCGGCGCAGCTGGGTAACGCGGTAGTCGAAGGCGGCGGCCATCAGGCGGATCTGCCGGTTCAGGCCTTGCTGCAGGGTGATGCGGAAACCGAACTTGGCCAGCTTGCTGGTGCGGCACGGCAGCGTGGTTTCGTCGCGGATGCGCACGCCGCGCGCCATGCCGCGCAGGAATTCGTCGGTGACCGGCTTGTTCACCGCCACCATGTATTCCTTCTGGTGGCCGTTCTCGGCACGCAGGATCTGGTTGACGATGTTGCCGTTGCTGGTCAGCAGGATCAGGCCTTCGGAATCCTTGTCCAGGCGCCCCACCGGGAAGATGCGCTGCTCGTGGCCGACGAACTCGACGATGTTGCCCTTGACCGAGGTTTCGGTGGTGCAGGTGATGCCCACCGGCTTGTTCAGCGCGATGTAGACGTGTTTGCGGCCACCGGCCTTTTTCGCTTCGCGGGCGCGCAGCGGTTGGCCGTCGACCAGGACCACGTCGCCTTCGCCGACCACCGCACCGGTGCCGGCCGGATGGCCGTTGACGGTGACGCGGCGCTCGCCGATCAGGCGGTCGGCTTCGCGACGGGAACAGAAGYCGGTATCGGCGATGTGCTTGTTGAGTCGAATAGTCATGGGCCCATTATCCGGCAAACCCGGCCCGCGCAGGGCGATGGCGACTCATGCCGTCATCGGAGCGGCGGCCGGGGTGGCCTGCTCGGCGTCATAGACCTGGTTGCGGCCGGCGCGCTTGGCGCAGTACATGGCATGGTCGGCGCGGCGCAGCAGCGAGGGCAGGTCGTCGCCGTCGCCGCGCATCGCCGCCAGGCCGATGCTGGCCGATACGTTCAGGCCCGGGATGGCCAGGATCGCGGTGACCGCCTGCACCTGCAGGCGCACGCTTTCCAGCCGGGCCAGGGCGCTGGCGCGGCTGGCGCCGGGCAGCAGCACCAGGAACTCCTCCCCGCCCATGCGGATCACATCATCGCGGTTGCGGACCGAGTCGCGCAGGTTGCGCGCCACCGCCACCAGCACCTGGTCGCCCACCTCGTGGCCATACTGGTCGTTGATGTCCTTGAACAGGTCGATGTCCAGGAAGCCGATCGCCAGCGGCTGTTCGTCCTGGCGCGCGCGTTCCAGGTACTGCGCCAGCAGGCGCAGGCCGGCGCGGCGATTGGGCAGCCCGGTCAGCGGGTCGGTGTCGGCCAACTGGCGCATTTCATCGCGCTGCTGGCGCAGGCGGCCCAGGCGCAGGTTCAGCGCATAGGCGGACATCATCAGAAACCAGGTGGCGGCCAGCTGCAGCGTTTCGATCCGGTAGGCCACCAGCCACTGCGCATGCAGCGCATCGGCGATGATCATGATCCACCACGGTGCCAGCGCGCTCAGCCCGGCCAAGGCGTAGCGGTCGCGTCGCAGCAGCGCCCACACGCCCACCCCCAGGCACACCGCGCAGCCCAGCAGATACAGGTCTTCCAGCGCGGCCGCCCACCAGGTCAGCGCGGCCAGGCCCATCCACGGCACGCACAGACCCACCACCACCAGTGCCCACAGCACGGCCTGCTGGACGCCGCGCGAGCGTGGCCACAGCCGGTCGCCCCCGTTGAGCCGCCACAGCACCGGCAGCAGCATCGCCTCGGTGAACGCGCTCAGCGCCACCAGCCACCACGAGGACCGGTCGCCCACCGGCAGCCACGGCTCGGGATAGCCGCTGAGGCCCCCCAGCACCGCTTGCCACAGCACGAACACCAGGCACACGCCCACGTAGATCAGGAAGGATCGGTCCTTGGCGGTGACATAGCCGATCAACGCCGACAGCGCCAGCGCGATCGCCACCGCGATGCAGGCCGCGCGCACCAGCAGCCGCGCGGTGTCGTTCTGCTGCACCGGGCTGGGCGCGCCGAGCTGCACCGTGGGGATCCAGCGCGGTTTGAGCGGCGTGGCCCAGGACACCACGATAGGTTCGTGCTCACCCGCCTTGGGCACCACCACCATGCCCACCCCGGCGCGGAAGCGCGAATCGCGGGTGCGCGCGTCGTGCATGCTGCCGCAGATCTGGCGGTCGCCATGGCTGATCCGTACTTCGCCGGAGAACACGCCGAACACGTCCACCGCCTGCGGTTCGCCCGACCAGCCTTGCGGCGGCGCAGGGACCGCCAGCACCTGCTGGTGCCGCGCCAGGACGTCGGCCGAGCAGGCGCGTTGCGGCGTGCGCTCGGCGGTGGCCGCCCCCAGCAGCAGCACGTCGGTGCCGGCCCGGGCCGGCGCGTTGGGAACTGCGCTGGCGGCAGCGAGCGCCGGCAGCACCAGCACCAGCCAAGCCAGCAGCAGCGTTACTGCATGTTTGCCAACGAACCTGCCAAGCCAGTGCCCCACACGCCTGCCCGCCCATCGATGTTGCCGCCACGCACGCCGCGTGACGCCCCTGGCCGGGATTATCGCAAGTTCCCGGCCACTTCACCCTCCCCGCCGTTCAGCCGGGCCGTCGGCCCAACGCTCAGGGCGCGCCGCTGCGGCGGTCGGCTGCCACGCCGGTCCGCGCCGGCCATAACGCGGGCTGGGTCATCCGCTCAAGCGCCATCGGCCGTTCGATCGCATAGCCCTGCAGCCCATCCACGCCGAGCACCTGCAGCTGCTCGGCAACCTCGTCCGATTCGACCCACTCGGCAATCACGGTCATGTGCAGCTCGCGGCCGATCTCGGTGATCGCGCGTACCGCCGCGCGGCTGACCGGATCGATATCCATGTCGCGCACGAACACGCCGTCGATCTTGAGCATGTCCGCCGGCAACTGACGCAGGTAGCTGAAGGAGGACAGGCCTGAGCCGAAGTCGTCCAATGCGACCCGGCAACCCCGCGCCTTGACCGCTTCGATGAAGTTGCGTGCCTGGGCCAGGTTGCTGATCGCCGCCGTCTCGGTGACCTCGAAGCACAGCTTGCGGGCGAGGCCGCGATTGCGCTCGAGCAGATCGCAGACAAAGGCCAGGAAGCTGGGTTCGGTGATCGACTGCGCCGACACGTTGACGTTGCACAGGCCCAGCCGCTGCACGTGTGCCGGGCACACCTGCAGGTGGCGGAACAACAGTCCCAGCACATGCCGGTCCAGCGCCATGCCCATGCCGTAGCGCTCGACGGCGGGCATGAAGTCGCCCGGCATCTGCAGCACCCCTTCGGGGCTGCGCATGCGCACCAGCACTTCGTAATGCAGGTACGCCGGATCGCCGACCCGCTCGATGCGCTGCGCGTAGAGCAGCATGCGGTTCTCGGCGATCGCACTGGAGACCCGCGCCAGGCGTTCGGCTTCCAGCCGCCGTTCCTCCAGCGCCGGGCGGCTTTCGTTGTAGCAGTGCACACGGTTGCGCCCGGCCTCCTTGGCCGCATAGCAGGCACTGTCGGCCGCGCTCATCAGCCAGTTCACGTCCACCGTCTCGTCGGTGACTTCCACCAGGCCGATGCTGCAGCTCAGCCGCGGCGACCCTTCGCCGTGCTGGAAGCTGGCCTGGCCGAGGTTGCGGACGATCCGCTGCAGCACCTGCTTGGCTTCCTCCTGGCCGGCGTTGGCCAGGAACAGGGCGAATTCGTCCCCACCCATGCGCCCGACCCAGTCGCCCTCGCGCACCGCCCCGACCAGGTAGTCGGCGAAGCTGTGCAGCAGCTGGTCGCCGGCGGCGTGGCCAAGTCCGTCGTTGACCAGCTTGAAGTAGTCCAGGTCGAGATAGCACAGGCTGTGCACGCCGCCGTGGCTGCGCACGTCGATGAGCGCCTGTTCGAGCAGGCGTTCGATCTCGCGGCGGTTGATCAGCCCGGTCAGCGGATCGTGGCTGGCATGGTGTTCGACCTCACGCGCCAGCGCATGGTTCTGCGAGACGTCCTCGACGATGGCAAATACGGCCGGCTCGCGCCCGGGCGTGCGCACGACGGTCCCGCTCCAGCGCCCCCACATCAGCCCGCCATCGGCACGCCGGAAGCGCAGCTCGCCGGGGCGCAGCTGGCGTATCCAGTCGATGCCTCCCTGCGCATCCAGCACCAGTTCGCCTTCCACCAGCAGATCCTGCAGCGGCATCCCGAGCATCGACTCACGGCGGTGGTCGAGGATGTCGGCCATCGCCTGGTTGGCTTCCAGTACCCCGCCGGCATGGTCGAGTTTGAGCATGCCGACGGTGGCCTGGTAGAAGGCGGCGCGGAAACGTCCCTCCTGCTCCAGCAGATCACGCCGCACCCGTCGCGACAGCAGCACCGCCACCAGCGTGATCAGCAGCACCGACAAGCCGCCCACCAGCAGCGTGGTCATGCGTACGACCGAGGCGGTGCGCAGCAACGACGCCGAAAATGCCTTCGCCTGCGCCTGCAGGCTGCGATCCAGCAGGTGCAGGTGGTCCAGGAGCGCCTGCCGCTGCGGTCCGGTGCCGCCGCCATTGGCGTGCATCGCCGCCGCGCGGTCGGCGATCTGCACCAGCTGCTGCAGCCCTGCATCGGTCTGCTGCCACAGCCGCACCGCGTCGCGGAAGTAACTCATCCGGCCCAGGTAACGGAACGACACGATCAGGCGGTTGATGTCGCCCGGCGCGTTGCCGCCCTGCACGAAACCGCGGCGCGCCGCCGCCAGGTCCGGATCGGCCTGTTCCAGCGCCCGCCGCGCAGCCAGATCGCCCAGCGGCACCGCCCAGGCCGTGCGCGCTTCGGCCAGGTCGGCCGGGTCTCCCGAGTTGATGTAGCGGCCAAGCGCGAAGCTGGCCTGCTGCTGGCTCCGCGACCAGTGGCTCTGGCCGACGATCCACGCCGTCGAGGCGGCCTGCAATTCCTGGATCAGCGCGGAAATGCCCACCAGCCCGATCGCCATGCCGGTCAGCAGAACAAAGCGCAGGGTCAGGCCCCGCGTCAGATACGGTACCGCCGTTGCACCAACATCCCTGCCAGTTGCCAGCATCGCGGATCCCCCCGGAGCCATGGAGTGAGTATCAAGCCCGATGAAGTCAGGGACTCAGGCTAGAGCGGGCAATGTTGAGGCGGTGCGAAACCCGGAAACGACAACGCCAGCCCGGGGGCTGGCGTTGTCTGGACCGCGGGGGCGATCAGGCGTTGCGCGGACCGCGCGGCTTGAAGCCGTCACGACGCGGCGGACGGTCGTCGCCGCCCGGGCCGCTGCGCGGACCACCCGGGCCACCCGGGCCGCGCGGCTTGCCGCCGAACTTCGGCTTGAACGCCGGACGCGGCGACGGGGTCAGGTCTTCACCCGGCTCCACCTTGCGCATCTGAAGCTGCTGGCCGGAGACCCACACCTTCTTCAGGTGGGTCAGCAGGTCCTGCGGCATTTCCGCCGGCAGGTCCAGCACCGAGAAGTCGTCATGGATGTCGATGCGGCCGATGAAGCGGCTTTCCAGCCCGGCTTCGTTGGCGATCGCGCCGACGATGTTGCCCGGCTTCACGCCGTGCACGTGGCCCACTTCGATGCGGAAGGTTTCCATGCCCGGCTCGGCGGCACCACGCGGGGCGATGTCACGGCGCGGGGCGCGCTCGACGCCGCCGTCGCTGTTGCCGAAGTCGCCTTCCGGACGCGGCGGACGCGGGCCACGGTCGTCTTCACGACGCGGGCCACGCTCGAAGCGCGGTTCGAAACGGGCCGGACGCTCGCCACGGTCGTTGCCGCGTTCGTTGCGCTGCTGCGGGGCACGTTCTTCGCGCGCACCACGCACCGGCGGGGTCAGCAGGAACGGCGAATCGCCCTGCAGCAACTTGGCCAGCGCGGCGGCGATCTCGATCGCCGGCACGTTCTTCTCGCCTTCCAGGCGCTGCAGCAGGTCGCGGTAGAACTCGGTGCCACCGGCATCGAGCACGTCGCTGATGCGGCTCATGAACTTGGTGATGCGGGTGTCGTTGACCGCGTCCACGCTCGGCAACTGCATCTCTTCGATCGGCTGCCGGGTAGCGCGCTCGATCGCACGCAGCATCCCCTTTTCGCGCGGGGTGGCGAACAGGATCGCATCACCGGTGCGGCCGGCACGGCCGGTACGGCCGATGCGGTGCACGTAGCTTTCGGTGTCGTACGGGATGTCGTAGTTCAGCACGTGGCTGATGCGTTCCACGTCCAGGCCACGGGCGGCCACGTCGGTGGCGACCAGGATGTCCAGCTTGCCTTCCTTCAGCATGCCGATGGTGCGCTCGCGCTGGGCCTGCTGCATGTCGCCGTTGATGGCGGCTGCGGCCAGGCCACGGGCCTGCAGCTTCTCGGCGAGTTCTTCGGTGGCGGCCTTGGTCCGCGAGAAGATGATCATCGCGTCGAACGGTTCCACTTCCAGGATGCGGGTCAGCGCGTCCAGCTTGTGCATGCCGCTCACCCACCAGTAGCGCTGGCGGATGTTGGCCGAGGTGGTCGTCTTGCTGACGATGGTCACTTCGGCCGGGTTCTTCAGGTAGGTCTGGGCGATGCGGCGGATCTGCGACGGCATGGTGGCCGAGAACAGAGCGACCTGGCGGGTTTCCGGCAGCTTCTTCAGCACCGCTTCGACGTCGTCGATGAAGCCCATGCGCAGCATTTCATCGGCTTCGTCCAGCACCAGGGTCTTCAGTTCGGACAGGTCCAGGGTGCCGCGCTCAAGGTGATCGATCACCCGGCCCGGCGTACCGACGATGACATGCACGCCACGACGCAGGGCCGACAGCTGCTGACCGTAGGGCTGGCCGCCGTAAACGGGCAGCACACGGAAACCGGGGATGCCCGAGGAGTAGGTCTGGAACGCCTCGGCAACCTGGATGGCCAGTTCGCGGGTCGGCGCCAGCACCAGCACCTGCGGCTTGGTCTGGTTGAAATCGAGATTGGACAGCACCGGCAGCGCGAAGGCGGCGGTCTTGCCGGTACCGGTCTGGGCCTGGCCCAGCACGTCACGGCCTTCCAGCATGGCCGGAATGGTGGCGGCCTGGATCGGCGACGGGGTTTCATAACCGACGGTGGCGACGGCCTGCATCACAGCGTCGGACAGGCCGAGATCTGCGAACAGCAGCGGCGCGGGGGATTCTTGGGACATGGGAAACTCCGAAACACTGCCGTTTCAAGCGGCAGTGAGATAAAAAAGGGGGATGGTCCGCGCTTTGGGCGCCCTTTCTTATCGCGTGCCCTAGCGCTGCTCGGTCGGAGGAGAATTCACTCGCTCAGGGGGCGATGATACCGCATTGTTCCTGAACAACGCGTACAGATTTCCGCATGCATCCCCTTCTGCAGCGTGCTGGCGCACAATACGCGCCCTCTTCCGGCCCGGCCCCACGTCCGCGCCCCTTCCCAGGATACCCGTTCCATGCAGACCCTCGAATTTGAACTGGACCGCGACTACGTCGAGCTGAAGCAGCTGCTCAAGCTGGCCGACCTGGTCACCAGCGGGGGCGAAGCCAAGACCGTGATCGGCGACGGCCACGTCCTGGTCGATGGTGAAGTGGAACTGCGCAAGGCGTGCAAGATCCGCGCGGGCCAGATGGTCCAGTTCGGCGACACCGTCATCCACGTCATCGCCGATTCCGACGCGCCCTGATCGGTCGGTCATGACCGCTGGTGGTGACGTCTCAGCGCTGGGTCAGGTGCGCGGCGATCAACCGGCGGAACGGCGTCACCCCCTGCGCCAGGCGCAACCCGGCCCGGCGCAGCACCYGGGCCGGCAGGCGGTCGTCGGTATACAGCGCGGCGATGGCGTTGGTGGCCTCATACAACGGGCGTGACGCCAGCCGGTGGCCGCGCTCGTAGGCGGACAGCCCACCCGGGGCGRCAATGTCGGTACCCCGCACCGCTGCCCGGGTCAGGATCGCGGCCAGCCGATGCTGGCTGAGCAATCCCAGGTTGAACCCGTGGGCGGTGACCGGATGCATGCCCACGGCGGCGTCGCCGATCAAGGCACAGCGATCGCCGACGAATGCGTTGGCATACACCCCCACCAACGGATAGGCCTGTGGCCGCGCGGTCGGCTGCATCGCGCCCAGCCGGTGTTCGAAGAAGGTGCTGATGCTGCGCCCGAAGCGGTCTTCGTCCTGCGCCAGCAATGCCTCGATCTGGCGCGGTGGCAGGGTGATCACCGCCGAGGCCTGGTCGCCGTTGAGCGGCAGCAGCGCCATCGTGCGCCCATAGCCGAACCACTCCCAGGCGGTGTGCCGGTGCGGCACCTCGATCTGCATCCGGCAGACCAGCATCGACTTGCCGAAGTCGCGCATGCGCGCGCCTATCCCGAGCATGCGCCGGGTGCTGGAAAAGCGGCTGTCGGCGGCGACCACCAGGCGTGCGACCAGGCGGCGCCCATCGGCCAGGGTCACCACGCTGTGGCGCGGCCCGGCGACCACCCCGACCACCCGCGTTTCATCCAGCAGTTGCAGGCCGCGCTGGCCCTGCACGCTGTCCCAGGCGGCGCGGCGGATCAGATGGTTGGGCACCAGCCAGCCCAGGTCGCCATCGGTGCGCTGGGTGTTGGCAAAGGTCAGCGCGAACGGCGAGCCGCCGTCCAGGACCTTGGCATCCCGCAGGGAGGAGATCTCGGCCGGGTCCAGCCGCGCCCAGATGCCCAGCGTTTCCAGGATCTGCCGCGAGGCGTGGGTCAAGGCAATCTCGCGGCCGTCGAACGCCGGCTGCGCCAGTGCAGCGCGCGGCTGTTGTTCGACCAGGCTGACGCGCAGGCCGCTGTCGGCGAGCGAGCGTGCGAAGCACAACCCGGCCGGTCCCGCTCCGACCACCACCACATCCACCGGCTGTTCCGGTGCGCACTGCTGCTGCGGGCTTGCGTCCGACATGTTCCATCCTGCGGTTGCGTGTCGGTGCCAGCTTACCGCCGTTGGCCCAACCCCCGCCTTGATCTGGATCAGCGGGGTCGGCCGGGATTCACCCGTGTTCTACAGCAGGGCGAAGATCAGCTTGATGATGCCGATCAGCGAGACCACCCACACCAGGCTGCGCACGTACGGCACCCCGGCGGCATACAGCGGCAGGTAGACCACCCGCGCCCAGAAATACAGCTGCACCGCCAGGGCGGTGGTGCTGTCCTGGCGCTGGGTCAGCACCACCGCCAGTACGGCAGCAGCGAAGAACGGAAAGGTCTCCATGAAGTTGGACTGGGCGCGCTGCAGGCGCCCGGTCAGCGGCCGCACCGGCGGACCCTGCGCATCGCGCGGCGAGGCGTTCCACTTCAGGCCGCGCTCGTGAGTGACGGCGGTGGACGCGGCAAACAGGTGCACCAGGCCCAGCACCATCGACCACGCCAACATCTGGATCTCGATACTCATGGGCATTCCTCAGGGAGTGGCGGCACGCACGCTGTAACCGGCCAGGCGCCAGACCCGATCTTCGTCGAGCCGGAAGGAGACCAGTTCGCGCACCGGCTGGGCGCTGTTGGCAAACCGCGTGGGGAAACTGACGTTGATGTAGAGCCCTTCGGGCACCGTCGCGCCCGGCGCGTACTTGACCCGGGTCACCACCGGCTGACCACGCGAAGCCAATGCCCCCAGGCGCTTGCGATCGGACGTGAGCTGGCCGACGAAGGCCTGTTCGGTGACCGATTTCTTCGCGATCGCCGAGGCGCCCTTCCAGGCCTCGGCGGCGCGGTTGGCGTCCACCAGCTGTGCCACCTGCAGCGCGGCGGCACTCAACTCGGCGTCCTGC
>NZ_JBFULB010000063.1:0-16038 GCF_056400545.1 Stenotrophomonas sp. P5_A8
GCGTTGCAGCGTCCGTTGCCGCCGTCGGTGCGTTCGCTTCACCGGCCGGCGGGGTAGCCGGGCCACTGCACGCTGCCAAGGCCATTGTCATCGCGAGCGGCAAGAGCCGCAGGGATACCCTCGTTTTCATTCATTGCTCCTTCGGCAGGACGACCGGCGGCCGCCCTGCCCGGTGGATTACGGCTGGCGCGGCGCGATACGGGTGATCCGGTCGCCCTTGGCATCGTCGGTGCCGCGCGACTTGTTCACCGCGAACACGTTGCCCTTGCCATCGGCGCGCACATGGTTGGGGAACGTGCCGCCGTCCAGATTGCCCACCACCTTGCCGCTGCGGTCGACCACGGAGACAGTGCCGGCACCGCGGCTGGTGACATACGCCAGCCCCGCCTTCGGATCGAACGCGACGTTGAGCGCACCGGCCCCGACAGGCACATCGTGCAGCACCTTGCCGCTGGCGACATCCACGATCAACAGGTTGTCGGTGCCCTGCGAGGCCACATACAACTGGTTCTGCTGCGCATCGAAGGCCACGCCCGAGGCACTGATCGAATTGCCCAGGTCGATGACCTTGTCCACCTTGCCCGTGGCCACATCGATCACCGCCGCTTCCGGGGTGCCAATGCTCACCGTGAACAGCTTGCCGCTGGCGTCATCCAGCACCAGGCTCATCGGGACGAATTTTTCGTCGTCCACGCCCGAGGCCAGCGCGATCGGTTCGAGCGGCTTGAGCGTCTTCGCGTCGAACACCGACAGATGGTCCTCACCCGTGGCCGAGGCAAACACCTTGCCGTGTCTGGCATCCACCACCACGTCACGCGCGTGCGGCACGGCGCCGACCGGGAACTGGTGCACCAGCGACAGATCCGACTGGCGATACACCGCCAGCGTGTCCTGGCGGGTGTTGCTCACCCACACGTTGCCGTTGGCATCGTCCACACCCACGCCGTACACCGCGAACACACTGCCCCCCTTGGCATCGGGCACCGGCGCCGGCGTGATCGCCTGGATTACCTTCAGCGTCTTCGGGTCGACCTTGAGCAGCTGCGACTGGGTCACCGGTGGGCGGCCCACTGCAGAAGTCACAAATACCGCGTTGCTCTTGGGGCTGTAAGCCGACTGATAGAGGCCCTGCACGAGCTTGTTGGACTGGGTGGAGAAACGCTCCTGCCCCGACAGCGGCAGCTGTGGCGACACGCGCAGATTGAGCACCGCAGCGGCCGCCGGCTGGCTGGCGCGTACCACCACCGGATGCGTGCCCGGCACCGCGTCGGCGGGGATCTGCAACCGGGTGGTGAAGTTGCCGTCCGCATCGACAATCAACGGCTGGCCGTTGAGCACGGTTTCACCGCGCACCAGGCTGACCTGCTGGCCCGGCACGAAGCCGCGGCCGACCACCTCGGCCGTGCTGCCGGGGACGACATTCTCACCCCGCGAGACGACGCTACCCTTGAACACACTGGCGGGCTGGTCGAACACCGGCTGCGCGTGGCCGGCGACGGCCAGCAGCAGACCAGCGGCCAGGGTGGTGAGACGGAATGAAGAACGGAACGACATGACAGGCTCCTTGCACGGGTACCGCGCGGTGCGCGGTGGATCATCGGTTGCCTGGGCCGGTGCGATGCCGCACAAGAAGCCTGGGTAGCGGGTTGCACGCGCGTGGCGTGCGGAATGTCGAGAAACGATCAGGGCTGCGCAGCAGCAGCGGTCAGGCTGCGGTCGGTCACGCCGTACAGCACGCTCAACGTCGCCTGCAACGACGCGGACAGCATCGGGCCGTGGCCCAGGCCATCGAACTCGCGGTAGTGCACGTCCAGCCCGGGCACCTTGGCCAGGCGCTGCGACAACTGCATCGCCGCATCCGGCGTGGCGCCGCCAATGCGGCGCAGATGCGCGACCACACGCGGGTTGTTCATATCGCGGTTGCCGCGGTCACCGATGCGCTCTGCGCCGCCCAGCATCACCCACACCTTCGCAGGCTGGCCGTGCTGGTTCTCCAGGAACTGCTGCTCCATGTCGCCCAGCGGCGCGCCCCGGTTCCACCACAGCGACGGGCTCGCCGAGAGGTAGTACTGGAACGCGGCGGGCCGGGTGTACAGGCTGCTCAGCACGAACAGCCCACCCAACGAATGGCCCCACAGCGCCTGCTGCTGGCGGTCGATGTTGGCGCGCCTCTCCACCTCCGGCTTGATCCGCCGTTCGATCAGGTCCTGGAACGCGAACGCGCCCCCGCCGACCACCGTCGGCGTGCCATCCTCATCGTCGGCGCGGTCGATCCATGCGGTGTAATCGGTGGTGCGCGCCGGCGAATCGATGCGCAGGTCGTTGTCATAACCGATGAACACCAGCACCGGCGCGGCCTTGGCCGCGAGTTCGGCAAGCAGCGGCTGGTCCATCACCATCGCCGCCGCGTTGCCATCGAGCATGTACAGCACCGGTGCCGGCACCTTGCCGCTTCGCACGGGAATACCGACGTTGACCTGCCAGCGGCGCTGCCCGTCCGGGCTGTCCAGGGTAAATCGCTCGAAGCGGTAGCGCTCGGCCTTCTGCACGAAGATCGTCTCGCCTACCCGCTGCTGCGGATTGCGCTGCTGCGCCGACGCACTCGGCATCGCGCAGGCCAGGCTGAGCATCAGGCCGGCCAGCGGCAGCAGGGCGGACGATCGGCGGCGGGCCGCGAAGGACAACGTCATGGGTACTCAGGGGCAGCGGCGTGGCGCCGCACAGCCCGCTTCACAGGGGGACGACGCAGTCTACCCTAAATGCGAATGCTTATCACATAGATCAATGGGCAGGCGCCGTCGAGGCCGCTTCATTCCTTGCAGTTGCGCCGCGCGTCGCCGACCGTCGCCACCGCGCCCTGCGCACTACTGGAAAACCAGCCCTTCAGCGACATGTCCGCCGGCAAGGACGCCGGGCGCTCGCCGTCGGCGATCACCAGTTCACGCCAGGCGCCCACCGGTTCGAGCTCGGCCAGGCGCGCCGCGCGATCGTCGTCGGTGCTGAAGGTTGCCGCCGGGTCCGGGGTGTGCGGCGTGGCACCGTTCGAGGTTTTGACCGTCCGCACCTGCAGCCCCTGTCCCGCCACCTGACGGGTGGTGATGTCGAACTGTTCGCGGCCATAGGCCCAGGCGTTGCTGCCGGTCGAGGACACCGGCGCGGCGGACGCCGGCAGCTGCCAGCCCTCGCCGATCACGCCCTGCACCATCGCCACGCCGGTCAGCGTGCCCATGTACTGCATCATCCGCACCGCCTTGAGCTGCTCACCGCTCAACGGCGTGGCGCTGCCGGTCTCGCCAACCGGATTGATCCAGCCCGATTGCGAGCACACGATCAGCATCACCGGTTCGCCCTCGCCGTCCCCCACGCGCAGCAGGGTGTCGCCGTTGGCAAACTGCTGCAGCCGACCACGGAACTGCGCTTTGCCCTCCTGCACGCCTTGACTGAAGGTCACCCCCGGGCTCTGTTCGAGCAGGGGCTCGATGGCCGCGCGGCCAGCAGGGGACGCATTGGCGGTGCCGCCAGCGATAACGGCAAGCGCGAGCAACGTGCACCGCGGGAAGACAACAGACATGCAGACAATCCTGTGCAGAGGCACCGACGACGTCGATGCGGAATGGCCGTGCATGATACGCGAGCGACCTTCAGCTCCCCACACATGCAAAGGCCCGACCAGAGGGCCGGGCCTTTGCGGAATGCGGTACAGCGGACGGCTTATTCTTCTTCGTCCTGGCTACCCTGCTGGGCATTGCGCTCGCGCTTCTGGTCCTGGTCCTGGTCCTGCTGTTGCTGCTGGCCCTGACGCTGCGGATCGCGCTGCTGCTGTTGCTGGCCCTGCTGGCCCGGCGGATTGTTCTTTTGTTCCTGCGGATTCTGCTGGTTCTGCTGCGGGTTCTGGTTGGTACCCATCTGTGCATCTCCGGAATTCGGCAACGAAATGATGCCGGTGGATGCACCGTAGCCGCGCCAAGGTTACCGTCGCGTGCGTGCGGGGCGCAGATGCGTAGACGCCATCGACATGTGGCTAAACAATTCATGACACGGCACGCAGCTGCCATGCCGCTGTCTCATTCATTACCCGAAACAGGGCTGTTTCGAGCGCTGTGAGCGCGTCCAGGCAATAAGCAAAGATGCATTGGTCATGACGCGGGAACGCGCTACCAACGCCCACCCGCTGCAGTCTCCATCACGCGCGCTCCACCATCGACATGATCGTCGCCGCCAACTCCTGCTGTGCCTGCAGCGGCGTAATGTCGCCAGTGATCGCCGCAACCGACAATCCTTCCGCCGCACCGAGCATGCCCCACAAGCCGGCCGATGGCAGCACGCCACCGCGCGCGAACGGTGCGAGCAGGTTGCGGCATTGCTCGATGAAGAGCGCCTCGTACTCGCGCTTGATCCGCGCCAGTTCCGGCGAACCGGCGAGCGCGGCGATCACCCCGGGTATCTCGCGGCCCTGGGTTTGCACACAGGCCACGTAGGACTGCGCGATGACCCGCGCCTTGTCTTGCAGGGCCGGCCCACTGGCTGCCAACGCCGCGTCCATCACCGCGCCCTGACGCTGGTCGAAATCCCGGTACAGCGCGGCCAACAACCCAGCCCGGGTGCCGAAGTGGTCGTAGACCACCGGCTTGGTCACCCCGGCCTGTTCGGCCAGGCGCCCCAGCGTCAGCGCCTCGGTGCCCTCTTCGCGCACCAGCCTCCAGGCTTCGGCCAGCAGCTGCGTGTGGCGGTCGGCGCGGGTCAACCTGCGACGCGGGGCGCCCAGGGACGAATCAGCAACGGCACTTGACATGGCTATATACCAATCGTAACTTACGAGTCGTAACTTACTGAAAGTATACACACCTGCCCGCCTCCCCGGATCGCCCCCCATGCACACCCTGATTGTCGCCTCACACCCCAACCCGGATTCGCTGACCCACGCCGTTGCCGCCCGGATCGCCAGCGGCATCACCGCCGCCACCCCCGCCGCCACCCCCGACGCCACCCCCGACGCCACCCCCGACGCCACGGTCGAACGCGCCGACCTGAGCGCCGAAGGGTTCGACCCCCGCTTCACCCAGGCCGATCTTGACGGCCACCATCGCCTGCGGCCCTTTCCGCAGGATGTACTCGCCGAACAGGCCCGCCTGGACCGAGCCGATGCGCTGGTGCTGGTGTTCCCGGTCTATTGGTGGGCGATGCCGGCACAGCTGAAGGGCTGGATCGACCGGGTATTCTCCAATGGCTGGGCCTACGACGACGCCGGCGGCCGGGTGGTCAAGAAGCTCGGCCATCTGAAGGTGCACCTGGTGGGGCTCGGCGGTGCCGACGAGCGCACCTGGACCAAGCGCGGCTATACCGGCGCGATGAAAACCCAGATCGACACCGGCATCTTCGACTACTGCGGCGCGCCGGTGGTGTCCTCCACGCTGCTGCTGGAGGTGGACACCAACGATCCGGCACCGCACCTGGACACGGCCCATGCGCTTGGCCGGTCGATCGCCTGAGAAAAGAGTTCTTCGCCGCTATGCGTGGCAAGTAGAAGCGTCCTTTGATCCTCTTCAAAGCGGTGGTCGGTGGATCGGGCGCCGGGCCTCCCTGCCCTTTCCGGCGACGCCCCCGGCCGCAGGGCGGCCTCCTCCTTTATTTCGCCTCCAAGGGCACGGAGGCCCAGCACCCGACCCACCGACCAGTGCCAAAAAAGCCCCGCTTCTACCTGCTCACCGCAAGCCGCTACGGGGCCCACACGCTCGCGACAGACCCGAGCGAAGACACCACCCGATCCACACGCCGCCGGCACCGCCCGTCCACACGCGTAGCGTTGTGTTCAGCTACTACGGCCCTTGCAACAAGACGCCCCCTCAGGGGAGAGAAGAACAAAAAACGCCCCGCAGTGCGGGGCGTCTTCAACTGCTGTACCGCCGGTCGATCAGACCGTCGGCGGCACCGGACCGAAGCGGTTTTCGCCCGGGGTACCCGGCAGCACGTTGAACACGAACAGAATGATGCCACCCACGAACGGAATCAGGCCGAACAGCAGCACCCAGCCGGACTTGTCGATGTCGTGCATGCGACGGATCGCCACGGCGATCGCCGGCACCAGCACCGCCAGCCAGAACAGACCCAACAACGCGCCGAACACGCCCGATACCAGGCCGCTGTCCATTGAAGCGCCAATACCGACGCCGGCGTAGCCAACCACCATCACCAGGAACAGGAACAGCTGGAACATCCAGTATTCCTTGCGACCGGCGCGGCCATCGAACTGGGCATAACGCGTGAGCGGAACAAACATCGATTTCATCGGATTCACTTCATCCTGAAGGAGGAAAAGACCTGCCTCTCCATGGGCGCGGGCGCGCGCCATGTAGCAGGGCGGCGCGCAGGATAGCAGTTGTTCAGGTTCTTTTGGATTGCCGAATCCGGTATTGACGCGCTTACTTCGCCGCCGCCTTCCACCCGGCCACCTTGGCCCCGGTCTGGGACAGCAACGCGTCCAGCGCCTTGCGGTCGTACACGTGGCCGCGCAGCACCACGGTATCGATGGCCCGAGTGGCGGCGATGTCCTCCAGCGGGTTGCGCGTGAGCAGCACCAGATCGGCCGCCTTGCCGACCGCAACGCCACCATAGCGATCCAGCAGGCCGAACCATGCCGGCCCCGCGCGGGTGGCTGCCGACAAGGCCTGCGCCGGCGTCAGCCCTTCCTTGACGAACAGGCTCAGCTCGTCATGCAGGCCGATGCCCGGATAATTAAAGGAGTTGAGGAAGCCCGCATCGGTGCCCGCCATGAGGGTGACGCCGGCCTGCTGCAGCATCGGCAGCACCGCGGCAACCTGATGGTATTGCTGGTGCCGCGCCTGGATCTGCGCCGGCGTGGCGTTGGCTGCGCGTTCGACGCGCCAGGCGTAGGTCGCCTGCAGTTTCGGGCCGATATAGGCCAGGTAAGAATCATTGGCATGGTCGTCCTGGTCGAGGAAATCCAGGATGCGCCCGCCGTTGAGCGTGGGCGTCACATACACGCCGTTGGCGGCAAACCCCCGATAGGCGGCCATGGCAGTGGCGTGATCGAAACCTCCGTCGAGGCGACGATTGGCTTCGGCCCGGTCGATGCGCTGTGCCGCGAAGTCCGCGGCGATGGCAGCCTCGTCCTTGACCCCGGCCTTGTACGCGTAATCCAGGTGCTCGATCGAACTGATGCCCGCGTCCACCGCCTGCTGCACCGTCAAGGCCATCGGGATGTGCCCGGACGCGCGCAGCCCATTGGCACGCGCGCCACGCACCGCAGCCAGGAACAGCTCAGGGGTAAGTGTGCTGTCGGTGATCTTGACGAAGTCGACCTGGTCCTTCTTCAGGCGCACGAAGGCCGCATCGAGGTCGGCCTGGCTGCCCACTTCGAGGGTGCCCTTCCAGACCGGCTTGATGCCTTCGATTTTCGCGCCGGAGGTGAACAACTGCGGTCCGGCCAGGCTGCCGTCGCGGATCTGCCCGCGCCATTGCAGCACCTGCTCGGGCAGATCGCCGGAGGCGTCGCGGATGCTGGTGATGCCGTGTGCGATATAAAGCGGGAGCAGCGCCTTGTTCTCTTCGATCAGCTCGGGACCACCACCAAAGTGCACGTGCATGTCCCACAGGCCAGGCATCAGATAGCGCCCCTTGGCCTCGATGCGCTGTGGCGCGCGCCACTGCGCGGCAATGGCGTGGTCTTCGCCCACCGCGACGATGTCGGCACCGCGCACCACCACGCTCTGGTTGGCCACGGTGCTGGCGTGTTCGACATCCACCACCGTGACGTGGCGGATGATCAGATCGGCCTGCTCGACGGCGAACGCCGGTGCAGCCAACAGCAGCAAAGCGGGAACCAGGGGGCGCAGCAAGGTCTTCATCGGCAGGTTGGTTCAGGGGAACGGGCCACCATAAGACGGTGGCGCGGGCATGCACCAGTGAAATTTCGACATGCCGCACATGCATATTCTGAATACCGTCCCGCCGCATCACTGCGGCGGGACGGGAGCACCCTGCGGCTTAGACGGAACCCTGCATGGCCGGGCGCGCCTGCAGCGCGGTCAACCACGCCTTCACGTGCGGGTGCGCTTCCACGTCGGCGCCGAAGTACACGCCGTAGCCCACCACCGAACCCACCACCAGGTCGACCAGCGAGTAGTCCTGGCCCAGCATCCAGGTTCGTCCCGTCAAGTGTGCATCCAGGATATCCAGCAGGTCATCGACCCCGGCCAATGCTGCAGCGGCGTGGTCATGGTTCTGCAGTGCCTCCTCGCGGGTAGCCAGCCACAGGCGTGACAACAACGCCGCGTAGGTGACGTAAGCCCAGCTGGTCCACGACAGCGCCTGCAGCCGCGCGGGACTGCCTTCCTTCGGCCACAGCCCCTGCGCCACGCCATGCTGCGCGCCCAGCCATTGCAGGATCGCCAGACCCTCGAACAGCGGCGTGCCGTCGACCACCAGGCACGGCACCTTGCCATTGGGATTGATGGCCAGATAGGCCGGTGTGCGCTGCTCGCCGCTGCGGATGTCGATTTCGACCCGCTCGTGCGGCACCGCCAGTTCGGCCAGCGCGCAGGCGACCGGGGTGGCGCTGGACATCGGGTGCCAATAGAAGACGAGGGACATGCGGAACTCCTTGTGGATGATCGTGGGAAACGTGCAGCCGTGCCGGCCTTGCACCCTGCCCACAGGCTAGCCACCATTGCGGACAGAACCTGTCCCCGATCAACCACCACACTGCCGCCATGCTCTCCGCCTCCGCCCGCCTGCTCAGCCTATTGTCCCTGCTGCAATCGCGCCCGCACTGGGCCGGCAACGCACTGGCCGAACGCATGCAGGTGCATCCGCGCACCCTGCGCCGCGACATCGATCGGCTGCGCCAGCTCGGCTACCCGATCCAGGCCAGCAGTGGCGTGGCCGGCGGCTACGCCTTCCGCGCAGGGCGAGCCCTGCCGCCGCTGCTGCTTGACGATGAGGAAGCACTGGCTGCCGCCATTGCGTTGCGCACCGCCGTGACCGGCACCGTCAGTGGTATCGAGCAGACCGCGATCACCGCACTGGTGAAGCTGGAACAGGTGATGCCGCCGCGCCTGCGCAGGCGGCTGGACGCGCTGCGTTCGACCATCCTGCCGCTGGACCAGTCCGGCCCGGTAGTCGATGCCGGCGTACTGGCGGCGTTGGCCGGCGCGTGCCGCGATCAACTGCAGGTGCACTTTGACTATGCCGACCGCAACGACCAGCGCACCCGGCGCCGGGTCGAGCCACAGGGCGTGGTCCACACGGATCGACGCTGGTATCTGGTGGCGTGGTGCACCGCCCGCGAGGACTGGCGCACGTTCCGCATTGATCGCATCGTGGCCGCACCGACCGTGGGCGCGCATTTCAGTCCGCGCCCGGCGCCAGGCAATGGCGACCTCCGCACCTGGGTGGCGCAATCGCTGTCGCTGGGTCAATACAGCGAACAAGCCCGGGTAATCCTGCATGCCCCGTTGGCCAGCATGCAACGGCAGATTCCGACCTCGGCAGGCAGCCTGGAGCCGGTAGACGCGGAGCGCTGCCTGCTGATCTGCGGGGCCAGCCCGCTGGGCGCGATCGTGTACTGGCTGATGGCACTGGACCTGGAATTCGAGGTGCTCGGGCCACCGGCCCTGCAGCAGAAGCTGCACGAGGCCGGGCAACGCGTCGCCCGCAGCCTCGCACGTGCAGAAGCCGCCGCCGGGTATTGAACACGCCCGCGCCGTTTGCCGCCCCCACGGCGCCATGCTAGAACTCCAGCCCCATGCAGCAGATGGATGGCACCATGAGCGCCAGTGCAAAACCGAATCGCAGCCTGTTCGACCTGGACCTGCTGCGGGCCATCGTCACCGTCGCCGACTGCGGCAGCTTCACCACCGCTGCCGCACGACTGCATTCGACCCAGTCCACGATCAGCCAGAAGATCCGCCGCCTGGAGGACATGGCCGGCCACCCGTTGCTGGTGCGCGGCAACCGCGACGTACACCCGACCGACGCCGGCCAGACCCTGCTCGGCCAGGCCCGGCAGATGCTGGCGTTGAACGAGCAGATGCTCCAAGCGCTGGCCGGCGCGACGGTGGCGGTGACGGTGCGGCTGGGCGTGCCGGAGGATTTCGTCACCGCCCGCACCACGCAACTGCTGGGCAGTTTCAACCGCAAGCATCCACAGGTGAAACTGGAAGTCACCAGTGGCCTCAGTCGCGACCTCACCAGCGCATACGATCATGGCGAACTGGACCTGGTACTGATCAAGCAGCGGCGCAACAGCCGTGAAGCCACTGCCTGCTGGGCCGAACCGATGCGCTGGATCGACAGCGCGCGCAGTCCCTGCATCCTGCTGGATCCGGTGCCACTGGTGACCTTCCCGCCCCGCGGCCTCTACCGCGACGACCTGATCGCCGCAGTGGAAGCGATGGGGCGGCGGTGGCGGATCAGCTTCACCAGCTCCAGCCTCGGTGGCATCCAGGGCGCCGTCGCTGATGGCATGGGCATCAGTCTGGTGCCGGCGCGGGCGATGACCCGCGAGCATCGCGCACTGACCCGTCGACATGGCCTGCCGCCCATGGAAAACATGGAGATCGCCCTGCTGCATCGCCCGGGCGCGGATCCGATGGTGCACGAACTCGCTGCACGCCTGGGCAGGCTCATCGAGCGCGAGCAACGCTGATTGGCGAGGTGCCATGCGTGAAGAAGCCGCGCGGAAAGTGACGGCGCTCGCGTACTGCACGTAGGAATCGTCTTAAATTCGTGCATAAACAGCATTGATGCACATGCGAACGGGGAGAATTCGTCAACACTCCCTATTGCGTGCCCCCATTGTCCAACAGCAAACAGATCCCATGAGCGGACAGGCCTCTCCCTGCACCCKGAAGATCGCGCTGCTTGACGACCATGATGTTGTCCGGCACGGCAGCTTCGTCCATCTTTCCGCCGACCCGCGTTTCGACGTGGTCGGCAACCACGCGCACAGCAGCGCACTGATGTTCACCCTGGCAACCCGCCGCGTGGATGTGGCCGTCATCGATTACACCCTCGGCCACGACGACATGCCTGGCCTGGATCTGCTGCACCTGCTGCGCGAGCGCTTTCCCTGGGTGCGGCTGCTGCTGTTCACCGCACACTCCAGCCGGGTGATGGTATCGACCATCATCAGCGCCGGCGCGGCCGGGGTGGTCACCAAAAGCGAGCGCCTGGATGCACTGGCCATCGCGGTGACCCAGGTCGCCACCGGCCTGTGCCGGCTGCCGCACGGCTGTGGCGAGGAACTGGAGGACGCCAGCCTCTCGCGCAGCGAGCGCGAAGTGCTGCGCCTGTGCCTGACCGGGATGAGCGTCAGCGAGATCGCCCTGCGCCGCCATCGCAGCATCAAGACCGTCAGCACCCAGAAGCAGGCTGCGTTCCGCAAGCTGGGGCTGCGCACCGATGGCGACCTGTATACGCTGCGCCACCAGCTGTCGGCACTATGACGGCGCGGCTCGCCCGCCTTTTTGCAGTCACCCTGCTGCTGGTCGTCACTCCGACCAGCGCATCCATGCAGGCCGTGCCGGCCTCGTCAGCGGTGCGCAACGTGCGGGTCGCGCTGGATCCCGCGCAGCGCCGCGCGCTCGCGCTGTCGTCCAGGCCGACGCCGTTTGCCAGCCTTGCCCATGGCTATTCCGAACTGGTGGGCCAGCGCACCGGCATGCGCTTCAAGGCGTCCGCGGCCTCCTCCAGCGTTTCGGCCCTGCAGGCGGTGTGCGAACACGACGCCGACCTGATGCTGCTGCTTGGCGAACTGGAGAATGCGCCGTGCCCGCTCAGCGCCTCCCCGCCGTACTATCGCGGCGAGACACTGGTGGCCGTCCGTCATGCCGGTGCCGCGCAGATCGGCCTGGACGTCAGCCCCCCGCACCGGGTTGCGGTGGTCCAGGGCAGTCGCTATCCGCAGTGGCTGCAGGCGCACTATCCGCAAGTCCAGGTGATCACTGCCACAGACCTGTCCGGCGCGCTCTGGGCAGTTGAGACCGGGGTCACCGATGCCGCGCTCGGCCTGGACATCCTGATCCGCCCGCTTGTCCGCCGCGAGCATGCCGACAGCCTCCTGCTGCGCAGCGCGCCGGACGGCATGCCGGGCAACGTCCGTCTGGTCGCGCGCGCCGCCGACCAGCACATGCTCGACGACATCGACGCGGCGATGCAGGCGATCACCCCGCAACAGCATGCACAGGTGCTGCAGCGGCTGGCGCAGCGAACCTACTTCGATGCACCTTCACTGGCCGCGCTGTTCCGGCATTTCCGCTGGGAGCTGATGGCAACGGGAATGGGCCTGTCGCTGATGCTGGCCACCGGCGCCTGGCTGGTCCGCGCGCATCAGTCGGCGCAGCGCCACGAGCGCAACCAGGCGCGCGTCATCGGGGTGATGAGCCATGAGGTGCGCAACGCGGCGCAGGCCCTGGTGGCATCGGTGGACCTGCTGAGCCAGTCGGGACTGGACAAGGGGCAACGCCAGTTGGTGGACGCCGCATGTGCCGCCGGGGTCGGCCTGCGCCAGCTGCTCGACCATGCACTGGATTACTCACGCACGGCCACCGGCCAATTCGGGCCCTGCATGGGCTGGCACGACATCAACCCGTTGGCGCACGACTGTGTCAACGCGATCCGGCCCGCCGCCGAAGCCAAAGGGCTGCGCATCAGCCTGCTGCTTACCCCCGACCCGCTGCCGCAACTGCGCACCGACGCGACCGCGTTGCGGCAGATACTCAACAACCTGCTCGGCAATGCGTTGAAGTTCACCGCACAGGGCGCTATCGAGGTCCGCTTCCGCCTGCTGCGCCGCCCTGCGGGCAACCGGCTGCAGGTGGCGGTCAGCGATACCGGCGTGGGCATTCCTGTCGAGCGCCAGTCCAGTGTTTTCAAGCCGTTCGCGCAGGCACATGACGACCACTCGCGCGAGATGGGCGGCGTTGGGCTGGGCCTGTCGATCTGCCGCACCCTGGTGCATGCCCTGCAGGGCAACATCGAGCTGCACAGCCAGCCCGGCCAGGGCAGCCGCTTCGAGGTAACGCTGCCGGTTTGCTGTCTCTCCACGAACGCAACGGTGGCGGGCCAGCCACTGGCTGGCCACAGCCTGCTCCTGGTTGAGGACCATGCACCAAGCCGCACCATCGTGGCGCGGCAGCTGGCTGCACTGGGCGCGGCGGTACGCACCTGCTCCGATGGCGCCAGTGCGCTGCGCCTGCAGGCCGCCCACCCCAGCACGCTGCTCATGATCGACTGCGACCTGGCGGACATGAGTGGCTACCAGCTCGCGGCCGCGCTGCGCGGGCTGGAGCGCGCACACGCGCGTCCGGCCGCGTTGCTGGTGGCATTCTCCGGCACCGATTCGCTGGCGCATGTGCAGCGCTGCCGCGCCAGCGGCATGGACGCCGTGTTGGGCAAGCCGCTGGACCCTGCGCAACTGCTGGCGGTAGTGGGCGTGGCGACCGACGAAGGCGCCACATCGGCAGCGGCGATGACCGCGCACGACCCGTCGTGGGCGCCCTTCCTCCACTCCCTACAGCAGGAGGTCCTGGCAGTGCGGCAGGCACGGAAGGATGGCGAACTGCGGCTGGTGCGCTATCACGCCCACCGCGCGGCCGGGGTGCTGCGCATGCTCGGCCACGAAGGGCTGGCCGGCACCGCCGCCGACCTGCACGAGCTGAGCCTGGCCAACACCCTGGACTGGGACGAAATGGACCCGCTGCTCGACCACCTGCAGCAGGCGGTTGCGATGCTGACCGAGGCGTGCGCTATTTGAGCTGCAGCGGATAGCGCTGCCACAGCACGTGTACCAGGAAGCCGGTCAGCTCCGGGTCCTTGCTGCTGATCGCCGCGCGGATCTTGTCCAGCAGCACCATGTCGCTGCAGGAGCGCACGTCGGCGTGCCCGGCCTGGCCGGCACGACGCGCACGGTAGCGCGCAGCGCGCTGCGCATCGGTCATCGCGTAGCCGAACGTGGGCGGACGGCCGCGCTTGCGCGGCAGCGTCAGTTCCAGGGTGCCGGGGTCTTGTTCATCGCGCATGACGGACGGGAATGCGTGCGGGGGCGCGCACGATATCGTGAGACATCACTTTAATCCAGCGTTTTCAGCGGATTTCTGCGTTTGTGGCGATCGAGAGCGCGACCCGGCGGGGACGTCAGCCAGTTGAGGGTGACGAGGACATCGGCCACCGTCGGCCGCGCGCCCTTACCAGCGCCACGCCTCGGCCACGCGAGCGCCCAACCAGACCAGCAGCAAGCCGCCTATCAGACTGACGCCGAGGTACAGCGGCAGCATCAGGCCACGATCGGTCCGGGTGAACACCAGCGACTCCAGCACCATCGAGGAGAACGTGGTCAGCCCGCCAATGATTCCCACGATCAGGAACGCCCGCCAGTACAGCGCGGCCGTACCGCGGCTCTGCAGCCAGACCATCACGTAACCGGCAGCGAAGGCGCCGACCAGGTTCACTGTCAGGGTGCCCCATGGGAAACCGCTGCCGAACTGGCGCAGCATCGCATCGCCCACCATGAAGCGCAGAGCGGCTCCCAGCGCGCCGCCGGCCATGACCAGCCCCAGCTGCTGCCACCACGTCGAAAACCCGTCCATTACGCGCCACCCTTCTCCGCGCGCGCCTGCTCGCGCGCCGCACGCAGCCGGTCCAGCTTTTCCTTCAGCTTGATCTCCAGGCCACGCGGTACGGGCTCGTAATACACCCGCTCGCCCATCGCATCCGGGAACCCGGTCTGGTCCAGCGCGATGCCGCCATCGGCGTCATGGTCGTACTGGTAGGTCTTGCCGTACCCCAGCTCCTTCATCAACCTGGTCGGCGCGTTGCGCAGGTGCAGCGGCACCTCCTGGGTGCCGCTCTCGCGCACGTCCTGCCTGGCCTTGTTGAACGCGGCGTAGCCGGCATTGGACTTGGCGGTGCTGGCCAGATAGAGCACCAGTTGCGCGAAGGCCAGTTCGCCTTCCGGGCTGCCGAGGCGTTCGTAAATGTCCCAGGCTTCCAGCGCCATCGACTGCGCGCGCGGATCGGCCAGACCGATGTCTTCGATCGCCATGCGGGTCAGCCGCCGCGCCAGGTAGGACGGGTCGCAGCCGCCATCGAGCATCCGCGTCAGCCAGTACAGCGCGGCATCCGGATTGGAACTGCGTACCGATTTGTGCAGCGCCGAGATCTGGTCGTAGAACTGCTCGCCCCCCTTGTCAAAGCGCCGGGTGCGGTCGGCCAGGACCTGCAGCAGCATCTCCGGACTGATCCGGCCACCGTCGCCGCCCGCCAGTTCGGCCGCAATCTCCAGCAGGGTCAGCGCGCGGCGCACGTCGCCATCTGCAGCGGTGGCGATTTCCAGCAGCGATTCCGGAGCCACCTGCAGCGCTTCGCTGCCAAGGCCGCGGTCGCTGTCGTGCAGCGCGCGCTCCAGCGCCTCAACGATGTCGGCCGGCGACACCGATTCGAGCACATGCACGCGGCAGCGCGACAACAGCGCCGAGTTCAGTTCGAACGAGGGATTTTCAGTGGTGGCGCCGACAAAGACGATGGTCCCGCGCTCGATATGCGGCAGAAATGCATCCTGCTGCGCCTTGTTGAACCGGTGCACCTCGTCGACGAACAGCACGGTGCGGCGGCCGTCGGCAAAGCGCTGGGCGGCCTCGGCCAGCACCTGGCGCACCTCCGGCAGGCCGGAGAGCACTGCGGAGATGGCGCGGAATTCGGCATCGGCGTAGTGCGCCAGCAGCAGCGCCAGGGTGGTCTTGCCACAGCCGGGCGGCCCCCACAGGATCATCGAATGCACATGCCCGGACTCGACCGCGCGGCGCAGCGCGCTATCCGGCGCGAGCAGGCGTTTCTGCCCGACCATCTCGTCCAGCGTCTGCGGACGCATCCGCTCGGCGAGCGGACGCATGTTGTCCCGATCCACGGTCAGCAGATCAGGCCCGTTGAATGTCGTTCGGTTTCTGGCCACGCACGTATTCTATCGCGAGCGCGCGTGAACCCACGTCGGATAAGCACCGGTAGAGCCAGGCCATGCCTGGC
>NZ_JBFULB010000064.1:0-15975 GCF_056400545.1 Stenotrophomonas sp. P5_A8
GCGTCACGCAGTGCGTGGCGCCCTCTGTCGCAAACCGCACGTTTACCGGCCATCGTGGGTTTTGATCGCCTGCGGGCGTAAGATGCCCGGCTGCAACCCGGTGCCTGTGCCCTCCGCGCGCGACCGTAGTTGTCGTCTGTGATTCCCATGTCCATCGCAACTCCCACGCCGCGCCTCTCCCACGAAGTGCGCGCCACCGGCCTGCTCGCGCTGCCGCTGGTCCTGGGCCACGTTTCCACCGGCCTGATTTCCTTCGTCGACAACGTCATCGCCGGCCACCACGGCACACAGACGCTGGCTGCGGTCACCATCGGCACCGCGCTGCTGTGGCTGCCGATGCTGATCCCGATCGGTACGCTGATCTCGCTCACCGCCTCGGTGTCGCAGTTGCACGGCGCCGGGCGCGAGCGCGAGATCGGCCCGTTGTTCCGCCAGGCGCTGTGGTTGGCGCTGGGCCTGGGCCTGATCATGTTCACCTTCCTCACGGTGGTGCCACCGCTGCTGCCGGCGTTCGGCATCGCGCCGGACATCGTGCCCGGGGCGACGGCGTTCCTGCATGCGGTGCGCTGGGGCGGACCGGCGCTCACCCTGTACTTCTGCATGCGCTACCTCAGCGAAGGCATGCACTGGACGCTGCCGACCATGATCCTGGGCTTCGGCGGCCTGCTGGTGCTGGCGCCGCTGGGCTATGTGCTGTGTTACGGCAAGCTGGGCTTCCCGGAGATGGGCGCTGAAGGCCTGGGCGTCGCCTCGGCCACGATGATGTGGATCCAGGCGCTGTGTTTTGCCGGTTACCTGTTCAAGACCAAGCGCTTTGCGCACCTGCAGCTGTTCTCGCATTTCGAGGCGCCGCGCTGGGCCGCGATCTGGGACCTGCTGCGCACCGGCCTGCCGATCGGCATCACCGTGCTGATGGAAGGCGGGCTGTTCATCGTCACCGCGCTGCTGATCGGTCGCCTGGGCGCCACCGAAGCGGCCTCGCACCAGATCGCGATCAACGTCGCCCAGCTGTGCTTCATGATCCCGATGGGCGTGGCCGAGGCCACCACCGTGCGCGTCGGCCACGCGGTCGGCAGCGGCAACGGGCTGGGCGTGCGCCGCGCGGCCATCGCCGGGCTGGTGATCATCCTGGGCACGCAGACGCTTTCGGCGCTGGTGCTGTTGTTCGGGCACGACGCCATCGTCGGGGTCTACACCGCCGACATGGGCGTGGCCGCGCTGGCCTCCACACTGCTGCTGTATGCGGCTGCGTTCCAGTTCCCCGATGGCATCCAGGTGCTCTCGGCCGGCGCGCTGCGCGGTCTCAAGGACACCCGCGTGCCGATGTTCATCGCCATGTTCTCGTACTGGGGCCTGGGCATGCCGCTGGGCGCCGGGCTCGGCCTCGGGCTGGGCATGGGGCCGCAGGGCATGTGGCTGGGCCTGATCCTGGGCCTGACCGCCGCGGCCATCCTGATGGCATGGCGGCTGCACGTCAGCAGCCGGCGTGTCGGCAGCCCCATCACCACGGCGGCGTGACATGCGCCGCCTGACGACCCCCTTACTTGTGTCCGATGCCGGGCTGCCCGGCAACGGCTATGCTGGCACTACGGCAAGAAGCCAACTGGAGTTTTCCCCATGAACCAACCCGCGCGTCGCAATCCCGTCGCCAGCTTCTTCATCGGGCTGTGGGATGTGATGAACTTTACCCGCAGGCTGATCCTCAACCTGGTCTTCTTCGGCCTGCTGTTGCTGGTGCTGATCCTGTTCGTCGTCGCGATGGGCAAGAGCGCCACCGCGGGCAAGTCGCTGCAGGACCGCACCACCCTGGTGATCGCGCCGGAAGGCAAGCTGGTCGAGCAGTACAGTGCCGATCCGGTCAGCCGCGCGCTGGCCAAGGCCGTGGGCGACAACGGCGCCGACGAGGTGCAGCTGCGCGACCTCATCCGCGCGATCGAAGCCGCCCGCGACGACAAGAAGATCGAACGCGTCGTGTTGCAGCTGGACAAGCTGCAGCCCAGCGGTTTCGCCTCGATGCGCGAAGTGGTCGCCGCGCTGCAGGACCTGCGTGCCTCGGGCAAGCAGGTGGTGGCCTTCAGCGAGAACATGAGCCAGTCGCAGTACCTGCTGGCCGCGCAGGCCAACGAGGTCTATCTGGACCCGATGGGCGGCGTGGTGCTGGAAGGCCTCGGCCGTTACCGCCAGTACTTCCGCACCGGCCTGCAGGACAAGCTGGGCGTGGACGTGCATCTGTTCAAGGTGGGCGAGTACAAGTCCGCCGCCGAGCCGTACGTGCTCGATGCGGCCTCGGCGCAGGCCAAGGAAGCGGATCTGTTCTGGATGACCGATGTGTGGCAGCGCTACCTGGGCGACATCGCCAAGGCACGCAAGCTCGATGCCGCACAGCTGGCCGCCGGCATCGACACCATGCCCGAGGGCATCGCCGCCGCCGGTGGCGACCTGGCCAAGTTCGCCCTGCAGCAGAAGCTGGTCGATGGCCTGAAGACCCGTGAGGAAGTCGAAGACCTGCTGGCCGATCGTGGCGTGGCCGATGAAGACGCCGATGGCGGCTTCCGCAGCGTCAACCTGGACAGCTACCTGTCGGTGCTCGATACCCGTCGTTCGCCGGTGGACTCGCGTCCGCAGGTGGCGGTGATCGTGGCGGCCGGTGAAATCGCCGGTGGCGACCTGCCGGCCGGTCGCGTCGGTGGCGTGTCGACCTCGGCGCTGCTGCGCGAAGCGCGCGACGACAAGGACGTGAAGGCCGTGGTGCTGCGCGTGGATTCGCCGGGCGGTGAAGTGTTCGCCTCCGAGCAGATCCGTCGCGAAGTGGTCGCGCTGAAGGCCGCCGGCAAGCCGGTGGTGGTGTCGATGGGGGATCTGGCAGCGTCCGGTGGTTACTGGATCAGCATGAACGCCGACCGCATCTACGCCGATCCGTCGACCATCACCGGGTCGATCGGCATCTTCGGCATGATCCCGAACGTGGCCCGTTCGCTGGACAAGATCGGCGTGCACACCGATGGCGTGGGCACCACCCGCTTCGCCGGTGCGTTCGACATGACCCGTCCGATGGATCCGGCCGTGGGCCAGGTGATCCAGTCGGTGATCAACAAGGGCTACGCCGATTTCACCGGCAAGGTCGCCGACGCCCGCAACAAGCCGGTCGAGGCGGTCGATGAAGTCGCCCGCGGTCGCGTGTGGAGCGGTGCGCAGGCCAAGGAACGTGGCCTGGTCGACGAATTCGGCGGGCTCAAGGCGGCGGTTGCCGACGCCGCCAAGCGCGCCAAGCTGGGCGGCGTGGACAAGGTCCGCGTGCGCTACATCGAGAAGGGCGCCACCCCGTTCGCGCAGTTCATGAGCGGCTTCGCCGGCAGCCACGCCGGTGCGTGGATGCTGGGCGAGTCGGGCATGGCGCGGCTGATGCTGGCCCGTTCGATGCCGGAGCTGGATACCCAGCTGCGCTTCGTCGAAGACGCCGCCCGCGATCCGCGCGGCAGCGCCCCGGTGAAGGCGTTGGCGTATTGCTTCTGCGGGTTCTGACCGGTTGCAACGCGAGATGAAAAAGCCCGGCGAATGCCGGGCTTTTTCTTGGCTCTACCGCGTGCCGCCACCCCATGGGGTGGCGTTGCCGCATTGGTCAGGGTGTTTTGGCTGCGTCGTTTCCTGCGTCATCGGCGGCACGGGGGTCCGGCGCCTTTTCCAGCATGTCGCGCGCGGCCTTGGCCTTGTCGAGTGGCTGCTGCATCGCATCGCGCAGCGCGGTGGCCTGCGGCGCCGGCGGCGTGTCCGGTGCCGGCGCTGGCACTGGTCGGTTGCAGCCGGTTGCGGCCAGCAGCGCAATCAACGGCAGGAGAGTACGGATGTTCATGGCACGCGCCTCGCGATGGGCCGGGGAGGGCAGTGTCGCACCGTCGCGCAGGCCAAGTGTGATGGCGGGTGCGCCGACGGTGCGCGAGTGCTGCGCTATCCTTGCGCCGGACGCGTTGCACGGTGCAACGCGCCGGCAGCAGGGGGCAGTGCCCCGACRCAGGAGACACATGTGAGCGCGCAACGTTGGCGACTGGACGGACAGACCGCATTGATCACCGGCGCCAGTGCCGGCATCGGCCTGGCCATTGCGCGGGAACTGCTGGGCTTCGGTGCCGACGTGCTGATCGTCGGCCGCGATGCCGACGCGCTCGAAATGGCACGCGATGAACTGGTCGACACCTTTCCCGATCGCGAGATCCATGGCCTGGCCGCCGACGTCTCAGATGACGAAGACCGCCGCGAGATTCTGGACTGGGTCGAAGACCACAGCGATGGCCTGCACCTGCTGATCAACAACGCCGGCGGCAACATCACCAAGCCGGCCACCGAATACACCGAAGACGAATGGCGCGGGATCTTCGAGACCAACCTGTTCTCGGCGTTCGAACTGTCGCGGTACGCACACCCGTTGCTGGCCCGGCATGCGGCCTCGGCGATCGTCAATGTCGGCAGCGTGTCCGGGCTCACCCACGTGCGCAGCGGCGCGGTGTATGGCATGACCAAGGCGGCGATGCACCAGATGACGCGCAACCTGGCGGTGGAATGGGCCGAAGACGGCATCCGGGTCAACGCGGTGGCGCCGTGGTACATCCGCACCCGGCGCACCTCCGGTCCGCTGTCCGACCCGGATTACTACGAAGAAGTGATCGACCGCACCCCGATGCGCCGCATCGGCGAGCCCGAGGAAGTGGCTGCGGCGGTCGGGTTCCTGTGCCTGCCGGCGTCGAGCTATGTCACCGGTGAGTGCATCGCGGTGGACGGCGGTTTCCTGCGTTACGGGTTCTGAGGCCGGGCAACGGCTGGGGCTACGGCACGGCGCAATCGCTGTCGGCGAGGATCGCCTGCAACCGCTCGCGCTCGGCGATGGCCCTGGCCTTGTTCTCCGGGGCGGCGAAACGCTCGCTGCCACGTGCATCGCGGAAGCGCTGCTGCCAGCTGCTGCACCGCTGCGCGTCGGCGACGGCTTCGCACTGATCGCGGATCACTTCGCACCCGGCCGCATTGACGGGCGTGTTGCCGCCCAGGCCGGTGACGGTCATCAGCACGCAGTGCGGCGGTGCCGGCTCGCGCTCGTGCAGGTAACGGTTGCCGTCGCTGCCCTGGCACTGGTAGATCTCCGGCAGCGGCGCCTTGGCCACCGCTGCGGCGTCCTTCGCGGCCGCCGCCTCCTGTTGCGCCTGGCGGCGGACCACGTCACTGTCCAGGATGGCGTTGCCTTCGGCTTCCACCGACGTCTGCACGTCGCCCTGCAGGATCGGCAGTGGGGCGTGCTGGAGCATGTCGGCCATGGCGGTTGCATCGACCACAGGCGCGATGGCCGCTGGCGCGGCAGTGCCGGCAGTTTCGGCGGTCCCCGGCGGTTGGCGCGACGCGGGCGCCACGAAGCGCTCGATGCGCTGCGAGCTGCCCGCCGGGCAGGGCTTGTTCTGCACGGTCAGCGCGCCGTCGGCGTCGGTGCAGCGGAACAGCACCACGTCATCGGCCCGCGCGGCGGCAGACGCACACAGCAGGGCGGCCAGCAGCAGCGCGCGGGTGGGCAGCGCGGGGCGAGTCGAGCGCGACGCGCACAGGGTGGGAGCGGAAGCTACATGCATCGGCGTGGGTTCGTGCGTGTCGTCGACAGCGCCAAATGCGCCTGCACATTGAAACACGCGTTAGCGGCAGTCGCGGTCCAACCGCGCATCAACGCTGCGTTGCTCGCGACTGAGCGCATCGCGCTCACCCTGCAACGCGCTGTTGTACTGGCGCACCAGCTCCCAGCGGCGGTCCTTGAGGCGCGAACAGACGTCCTGCTGCGGCAATGGCGTGCACTGATCGCGCACCAGCACGTTGCCGGTCGGGATCACCGTGTCGGTGTAGGTGCCCGGGTAGCCCTGGCGTTCCCCTTCCCACTGCGTACTGCCGCCGCCAATGCGGATGCTGCCCCCGCCGTGGCGGCCGCCGCCGGAGACGGTCAGCGCACCGCCGCTGGACTGCACCGACCCCGCGCCCATCGGCGCGATCGGCGGCAATGGCTGCGGCCGCGGCGGTGGCCGGCCGCCGCCGGGAGGGCGGTAACCGGGCCCATAAGGGGCGTACACGCTGGTCCACACCGGCACCCAGCGCGGATTGCCCTCGTCGCTGTCGCTGGTGTAACGGCCGCCGTCATCGCGCACGCATTCGTACAGGGGCTGCGGCGGTTGCACGTGCACATAGCGCACTTCGCGCTGGGGGGCAGCGGGCGTGGGCGCCTGATCCGGATCGCGGTCGCTGCGCACCACGCGCGGGGCGGGATCACGCGGGCGCTGCATGTCGCGCACTTCCTGGCGGCCATCGCGGCAGGGCGCATCCTGCAGCGCCACCGCGCCGTTGCTACCCACGCAGCGGTACACGCGAACGTTGGCGGCATCCTGCGCGGCCAGTGGCAGGCTGCCGGCGCATAGCAGCAGGGACAGGCTCAGGGCGGTCAGTCGGTGCATGGCCACAGTGTGCGGCTTTGCCGGCACGCACGCAAAACCCGGGCTCAGCTGCGCAGGATGTCGCCGCTGAGCGCGTCGCGGATCGGGGTCGGCTGGGCCAGCCCGCCGGTGTCGCCGTCGATCAGTCCATCCAGCAGGGGCAGCAACGCCGGGTCCAGCTCGGCGCGGGTGCGTGCCGGTGGGCGACCGGCCAGGTTGGCGCTGGTGGACACCAGCGGGCCGCCCCAGGCGCGGCACAGCGCGGCCACCCGCGGATGGGCGCTGATCCGCACCGCAATCCCGCTGTGCTCCCCGGTGATCCAGCGCGGCGCGCGCGGGCCCGCCGGCAGGATCCAGGTGTGCGCGCCGGGCCAACTGGCCAGCACGGCGGCCTGGCGCGATGCGGGCAGCGCCTGCAGACGCACCCAGCCCTCAAGCTGGGCCAGCTCGGCCGCCACCAGGATCATGCCTTTCTCGACGGGACGCTGTTTGATCCGCAGCAGCTTCATCACCGCCGGCTCGTTGCCGGGGTCGCAGCCCAGGCCCCAGACTGCTTCGGTGGGATAGGCGATCACCCCACCGGCGCGCAGCGCAGGCAGGGCGGTATCCAGGGTGAGTACGTTCATGCCGGGATTATCCCCCCGCTACGGCACAGGGGGATAGACGCAGCGCGGCGAAAGCCGGCTCAGGAAGCGGCTTTCTTGACTGCTTTTTTCACCGCTTTCTTGGCGACCTTCTTCGCCGGGGTCTTCTTGGCTGCCTTCTTTACCGCGGTTTTCTTGGTGGCCGTCTTCTTGACCGCCGCCTTCTTCACCGTCTCGCCCGCCGCCTTCTTGGCCGGGGCCTTCTTGGCGGCGACCTTCTTGGTGGCCTTCTTGCCGAAGCCCTTGCGCACCGGCTTGCCGGTTTCTTCCATCAGCTGCTGCACGTCGGCCAGGGTCAGCGACGCCGGCTCGCGATCCTTGGGGATCTTGCCGTTCATCTTGCCGTCGCTGATGTACGGACCGAACCGACCGTTCAGCACCTGGATCTCGCTGCCCTCGAATTCCTTGATGATCCGGTTGCGCGCGATCTCTTCCTTTTCTTCGATCAGGAAGACCGCCCGGGCCAGGTCAATGGTGTAGGGGTCATCTTCCTTCTTCAGCGAGGCGTAGGTGCTGCCACGCTTGGCGAACGGGCCGAAGCGGCCGATGCCGACGCTGACATCCTCATCCTTGTCCTGGCCCAGCGCGCGCGGCATCAGGAACAGCTCCAGCGCGTCTTCCAGGGCAATGGTGTGCATCGACTGGCCCGGACGCAACGAGGCGAACTTGGGCTTGTCCTCGGCGTCCTCGGCGGTGCTGCCGATGGCCGCGTACGGCCCGAAGCGGCCCAGCCGGACGCTGACCGGCTTGCCGGTCTTGGGGTCGGTGCCGAGCTCGCGCGCGCCACTGGCCTCGGCACGGTCGACCGATTCGTTCTTTTCCACCACCAGCTTGTTGAACGGGTCCCAGAAGCGGGCCATCAACGGAATCCAGTCTTCCTCGCCACGCGAGACGGCATCGAGTTCGTCTTCGAGCTTGGCGGTGAAGTCGTAGTCCACGTACTGGGTGAAGTGGCTGGACAGGAACTTGGACACCGCTCGGCCGACGTCGGACGGGCGGAAGCTGCGGCCTTCCATTTCCACGTACTTGCGGAACAGCAGCGTCTGGATGATCGAGGCATACGTCGACGGACGGCCAATCCCATATTCTTCCAGCGCCTTGACCAGCGCCGCTTCGGTGAAGCGCGGCGGCGGCTGGGTGAAGTGCTGGTCGGCCACGATGCGATCGAGCGGCACGCGGTCGCCGGGCTTCATCGCCGGCAGCTTGCGGCCTTCGTCGTCGTCCTCGGCGCTCTTGGTGTCCTTGCCTTCTTCGTACACGGCCAGGAAGCCGGGCACCACCACGGTGGTGCCGCTGGCGCGGAACACGTGCTCGCTGCCGGCCGACAGATCCACGCTGACGGTGTTGAGCGTGGCCGGGATCATCTGGCAGGCCACCGCACGCTTCCAGATCAGCTCGTACAGCTTGCGCTCGTCGTCGGTGAGGAAGCGGGCGACCTGTGCCGGGGTGCGCAACGCCGAGGTCGGACGCACGGCTTCATGCGCTTCCTGGGCGTTCTTGGATTTGGTCTGGTAGGTGTTGGGCTGGTCGGGCAGCGAGGCGATGCCGTAATCGCGGGCGATCACGTCGCGGATCTCGGCCAGCGCGTCCTGGGACAGGTTGACCGAGTCGGTACGCATGTACGAGATCAGGCCGACCGTGCCTTCTTCTTCGCCGATGGCCACGCCTTCGTACAGCTTCTGCGCCACCTGCATGGTCTTGCGGGTGGTGAAGCCGAGCTTGCGCGAGGCTTCCTGCTGCAGCGTGGAAGTGGTGAACGGCGGGGCCGGGCGACGCTTGCGCTCCTTGCTGGCCACGTCGGTGACGTGCAGGGCGCCCTGCGCCGCCTGCTGGATGCGCAGGCGTGCCGCTTCGGCGGTGTCGCCGTCGGTCACGGTGAACTGTTCGAACTTCTGCCCGTCCAGCTTGATCAGGCGCGCATTGAAGGGCTGCGACGGATGCGCGCAGGCGGCATCGATGCTCCAGTACTCGCGGGCGATGAAGGCTTCGATCTCTTCCTCGCGCTCGACGATCATGCGCAGCGCCGGGCTCTGCACGCGGCCGGCGGACAGGCCGCGCTGCACCTTGCGCCACAGCACCGGGGAGAGATTGAAGCCGACCAGGTAGTCCAGCGCGCGACGCGCCTGCTGGGCATCGACCAGGTCGCCGGCGATCTCGCGCGGATGGCCCATCGCTTCCTTGATGGCACGCGGGGTGATCTCGGTGAAGACCACCCGCTGCATCGGCTTGTCCTTGACCAGCCCGCGTTCCTTCAGGATCTCGGCGATGTGCCAGCTGATCGCTTCACCCTCGCGATCCGGATCGGTTGCCAGGAAGATGTCGTCGGCGGTCTTGGCAGCCTTGACGATGGCATCCACGTGCTTTTCGTTCTTCTCGATGAGGTCGTAGCGCATCGCGAAGTTGTTGTTGGGGTCGACCGCGCCTTCCTTCGGCACGAGGTCGCGCACATGCCCATACGAGGCCAGGACGGTGAAGTCCTTGCCGAGGTATTTGTTGATCGTCTTGGCCTTGGCGGGCGATTCGACGATGAGCAGGTGCTTGGGCATGTCAGTTATTTCTTTGGGCAGCGGCCCGGGGGAGGGCGCTAGGGTGGAGCAAATGGCCGCATTAGTGAAGGGCAGCGGGCGATATCCATAAACTGAACGCCCGGGTATGCGCCGGGCGTTCAGCTTCTTTCTCTTATTAGAGGAATCACGACGGGCCGCTCGTGTCAAGCGGCCCGGTGTGAGGATCCACTCAGGACATCGAGCTGGCGATGACCCCGATCATGGCGATGCCCAGCCCGATAGCGGCCACCGTGGCCAGGCCGGAAATGACCAGGATCACGATCGTGACGGTACCCAGGCCCGGTTCCTGCAGGTGTTCGTTCTCGGTGTAGGCCCATTTGTCGACCACCACCGTGTCGCAGATCATGTCGTGCAGGGCCTGCTTGCGTTCGGTGAAGGCGGCCATGATGAAACCGATCATCAGGGTCAGGCTGCTCAGCAGGAAACCGAAGTAGCGGCCGATACCGCGGCCCAGCGTGAGGCGTTCGCCGTTGCCCCGCACCACCTTGATGCCAACGGCCATTTTGCCCAGCGTCGCGCCGCCCGCCGAAGAATGGAAACCGGCGTAGTAGGCAACGCCCACCACCAGGCTGGCCGCCATCGCCAGCAGGCTCATCACCACGCCCACCGATTCGTTGCCCGACACCGCGCCGATCCCGTTGAAGATCAGGCTGATCGGGACGTTGATCACACCGACCACCAGCGAATCGATGAAGTAGCTGGCAAAGCGCTTCCAGAAGCCGGCATAGACCACGTCACCGCCACTGACCACCGCCGTGCCGGCATAGCTGCTGGCCGCCGGAGCCGTGTACGGCGAATGGGTACCGCCCCCGGTGCCGGGCAACGGCGCGGTGCCGTTGTCGATGGCGGTGTAATCGCCACGCAGGTCGAAGCCGCTGCCGAGGTTCTCGGCCGCGCTGGACAGGTTCTGCAGCTGCAGCTCGTCCACCGCTTCAGACAACGGTTTCCACTGCGGATAGCCTTCGCGCCACACCAGCGTGGCCAGGTTGATCTGCGCGCGCTGGAAACGCAGGCGCAGCTCATCGGCCGTCAACGGGCCCTGGCGTTCCTGGCCATCGGCGAAATACCACTCAGTCATTGCGTCAATCCCCTTTGATTCGTCCATGGACATCGGTCCGGTGTCAGCCGCGGCAATCGAGCGGCAGGTACTTGTCGTCGGCTTCGGAGGTGCAGGTCCAGTGCTGCTGGTCCGGGTCGTAATCCAGCCACAACAGCTTGCCGTCCAGCTTGGTCTGGTCGGGCACCGACAATGCCGCTTCGATGCCGCAATGGCTGTTGTCGAAGCGACCGATATGCACCGCCGCCAGCGCGCCGCTCGCGTAGTCTTCGGCCGCCTGGAAGCCTTCATCGGCATTCACCGGGCAGCGTCCGTTGGTGCTGACGAACTCGACCATCTGCAGCTTGATCGGCGCCAGTTCCGCGACAGCCTGCGTGGTTTTCGCGCGCAGCGTGTATTCCTGATAGGCCGGCAAGGCGATCGCGGCGAGGATGCCGGCAATGCCCACCAGCACCAGCACGCACACGCCGGCCACCAGGCCTGCGATCGCGCAGCCGGACAGGCCCTTGCGCGGCGGCACCGTGCCAGCGGCGAGGGGGGCGGTCGTCGGCGGCGGCGTCGCCACCGGTGGAACCGGCGCGGGGATCTGCGGTGGCACCGGTGCCACCGGCTCCACAGGGACGCTCACGGTGTCGATATCGGCCGGGATGACGGGATCGGATGCGCTGGTCGGGGGCGGCACCAGGACCAGACCGATCTCGTCGGCGACCTCGCGCAGCGGTTGCCACTGCGCCATGCCGTCGCGCCATACCAGCGTATCGGCCGCGATGCGGCTGGACTGGTAAAGCGCGATCAGCTCGTCAGACGCCAGCGGCCCACGCTGCTGGCGATTTCCTTCTGCATAGAACCACTGGCCCACGGCACGCTCCTGAATGCGCAAGGCGCCCAGTGTACGGTCAGTGGAGCGGTTCCGGTTCGTCAATGAACATCTGGGTTTCCATCCAGGCGTACGCCGCCTCGGAACCGGGCTGGTTGAACAGCACCATCAGCACCACCCACTTGAGGTCGTCCAGGTCCAGTTCGTCCTGGTCCAGCGCCATCGCCCGGTCCAGCACCAGCTCGCGCTGGTTGGCGTCGAGGATGCCGTGCTGCTCCAGGAACATCAGGAAACCACGCCCTTCGACGTCAAGCTTGTCCAGCTCCGGCCCGTGATAGATGCGCACGGGGCCATCGACCCGGGCCAGGGTCACGGCAGGCCGCTGGTCGGCCAGGGCATCGAGCCAGTCGAACGCTTTCTTGATTTCGGTGGGGCTGAAGCCGGCCTGTATCAGGCTGTTCTGGAGGGTGTCGCGGTCACGGACAAGGTCCGGATCCTCGCTGAAATAATGTTCGAACAGGTACAGCAGGACATCCAGAATGCTCTCTTTCATTGCCCCTCGGCCTGCGTCAACGACGCTGTGGAGGTGAAGAAACTAGGGTTTTCGACAGTAGCGCCCGTAATGGGCCACCACCTTTCCATCCAGTTCCATGATCAGCAGCATGGCCGACAGCTGGGCCGTCGTCAATCCGCTGCGCTGGATCAATGAATCCATACCCGTTGGGTTGTCATCCAGTGCCTGCCACAAGCGCTGGTAGTTCGGGTCGGAGAAGGGAGGGGCGCCTCGCGGCGTGGGTCGTGCCTGTTCAGTGGGGGCGTCCAGCCGGCTTCGCAAGGCCTGGCCGAGGCTGCCGGCCAGCGCGGTCAGCCCGGCGATCACCTCGTCAGGATGCTCCACCAGCTGGGCACCCTCACGGATCAGCCGATGGCAGCCACGGGCGCGCGGATTGCGCACCGAGCCGGGCACGGCGAAGACCTCGCGGCCGGCCTCGGCGGCCAGCCGCGCGGTGATCAGCGCACCGGAGCGATGGGCGGCCTCGATCACCAGCGTGCCCAGCGCCAGCCCGGCAATGAGCCGGTTGCGTGCGGGGAACTGATGCGCCTTCGGCGCGATCCCGGGCGGGTACTCGCTGACCACGGCGGCGCGCGCGGCGATCCGCGCCTGCAACCCGGCGTGGGCCGGCGGGTAGGTCTGGTCCAGCCCGGTGGCGACCACCGCCACGGTCAGTCCGCCCGGTACCTGCAGCGCGGCGTCATGGGCCCGCCCATCGACCCCGGCAGCCAGCCCGCTGACCACCGACAGACCGCTGCGCGCCAACGCCCCGGCAAATTCCGCGGCCAGCTCGGCGCCGCTGGGGGATGGGGTGCGGCTGCCGACCACGGCCACCCCGGGATGCCACAACGCGGCCGGGTCCCCCTGCACGAACAGGCCCGGTGGCGCCTCCGGCTGGTGGCGCAGCAACACCGGGTAGTCCTCGCCGGTGATGGACAGCAGGTGGTGGTCCGGTTCGGCCAACCATGCCTGTGCGCGGGCCAACAGGGCGGGATCGGGTGTCGCCAGGCGGCTGCACTGGCCGGGGCTGCAACCGGCCGCGCGCCAGGCAGCCGGGCCGGCGCGCAGGGCGTGGCCGGCATCGCCGTGCTGCTCCAGCAGGCGGCGGCGCGAAAGCACGCTGCCGCCGGCCAGGGCCAGACGCAGCACGGTGTCGGAATCATCGGTGAGAAGGGGGCTCATCCCCTCAGGCTAGGCCGCATACGCCGACGGCGCCCTGGGGCGCCGTCGGAGTGTTGCGTCAGGAATTGCCGCGTTACTGCGCGTCGGGGTGCTTGGCCGCGTAGCCGACCTGGACCGGCTTGACCCCCTGCATCACCAGCGCGTAGCTGACCTTGTCGAAGGTGCGGAACACCATCGCATGGGCGGCGTACTCGTCGGGCAGGGTGATCCGGCCGGCGCCGTCGGTCAGCGAATCGTCCATCCGCGACGAACCGGGGTACTTCATCGTGTTGGCCACGTGGCGGCCCTGGCGCCACAGCGACACTACGGTGCCGTTGTCGATGCCATTGGCGCTGCCGGCGGAGATGGCGATGACATCACGCGGCCCCCCGGACAGGAACATGTCCGTCACCGCCAGCACGCGGATGTCCAGGCCTTCGCTCTGGGCCGCCGGGACATGAGGGAAGAACTGCAGGTCGTAAGGATTGGCTTCGACCGGCACCAGACGATCGCCGTTGCGTACTTCACGCGCGCCGATCTGGGTCTGCAGGGCGATGGTGGTCACATCGACATTGCCGGAGGCAACCTTGGTGACCGTGCCTATGTTGACCTGGGCCAGCTCGTAGCCCAGCGTCTGGTTGCGCTTGCTGGGCACGAAATAGTTCTTCCAGACGTTGCCGCTGCCCGGCGTGACCTCACCGCGGGCGGTCAGCTCTTCGGTCGGCTTGGGCAGGGCGTAGCGGACGGTCGGACGGACCACCGCGTAGCGCTGGCCCACTTCCGCCCCGTCCAGGCCGCGCACGTAGGCAACCTGGCCGTTGGTGGCGCGCAGGCGGTTGTCTTCCAGGCCGGCCAYGAACGGCAGCGACTTGATCTCATCGACCACGCTGAGCTGCTTCAGGAACGGTTCGACCTGATCCAGCGGGATCGCATTGATCGGCGCTTCCTGGCGCGGGCCGGGCTGGGCCACGACGCGGTCCAGGTAGGCCAGGCTGAGTACGTCGCCCGGGTAGATGAGATGCGGGTTCTTGACCTGCGGATTGGCCTGCCAGATCTCCGGCCACAACCACGGCTTTTTCAGGAAGCGCGCGGAAATGTCCCACAAGGTATCGCCCTTGCGGACGACGTAGGTATCCGGGTGCCCGCCATTCACTTCAACGGCGGTAGCATAGGTGGCGACGGTCAACATCGCCACGGCGACGACCGTACGAGTACGTTCAAACATAGGTGTGGTGCCTGATTCCCCAACAGGTGCCCGCACTATAGTCCAGAAACCGGGGCGCAGGGCAAGCGTTGGCGATAGAATTGCGACGTACGCCGCTTTGACCGGCGCCCCCTACCGGTATTTGCCATGGCTATCCTGCCTATCCTCGAGTTCCCCGACCCGCGCCTGCGCACCAAGGCTGCGCTGCTCGAACCCGCCGAAGTGACCGCCCCGGCGTTCCAGGAACTGATCGACAACATGTTCCACACCATGTACGACGCCCCGGGCATCGGCCTGGCCGCCAGCCAGGTGGATGTGCACAAGCGCTTCATGGTCATCGACGTCAGCGAAGAGAAGGACACCCCGCAGGTGTTCATCAACCCGGAAATCGTGGCCAGCGAAGGCGGCCAGGTTTACCAGGAAGGCTGCCTGTCGGTGCCGGGCATCTTTGCCGATGTGACCCGCGCCAACGACATCACCGTGCGCTACCTCGACCGCCAGGGCCAGCCCCAGGAGCTGACCACCGATGGCGTGCTGGCCGTGTGCATCCAGCACGAGATGGACCACCTGGACGGCAAGCTGTTCATCGACTACCTCTCGCCGCTCAAGCGCGAGATGGTGCGCAAGAAGCTGGCCAAGCAGCGCAAGCACGTTGCCTGAGATGGCCACGGGCACGGCCGCGCGGGCTGACCGCGCGCCGCACCCGGTTGTTCGGCGCCGGTCACCGGCGCCGTTTTACTTTCTGCAAGTGGGGTTGCCATGAAGATTGTCTTTGCCGGTACGCCGGAGTTCGCCGTGTCCTCGCTGCGCGTGGCGGCGCGCCACCATGAAGTGGTGGCCGTGTACACCCAGCCGGACCGCCCGGCCGGACGCGGGCGCGGGCTGATGCCCTCGCCGGTGAAGCTGGAGGCGATCGCGCGTGGCATCCCGGTGTTCCAGCCGGAAACCCTCAAGACCCCCGAAGCCCAGCAGCAGCTGCGCGACCTGCAGCCGGACCTGATGGTGGTGGTGGCCTACGGGTTGATCCTGCCCAAGGCCGTGCTGTCCATCCCCACCCACGGCTGCTGGAACGTGCATGCCTCGCTGCTGCCGCGCTGGCGCGGCGCCGCGCCGATCCAGCGCGCGATCCAGGCCGGCGACACCGAAAGCGGCGTGTGCCTGATGCAGATGGAAGCGGGCCTGGATACCGGCCCGGTCCTGCTCAAGCAGCACGTCGCGATTGGCGCCAGCGATACCGGCGGCCACCTGCACGACCGCCTGGCCGAGCTGGGCGCGCAGGTGCTGTCCGATGGCCTGGGCCTGCTGCGCGCGGGGATCAAGCCGATTGCCCAGCCGCAGCCGGAGGCCGGGGTGACCTACGCGCACAAGCTGGACAAGGCCGAAGCGCGGCTGGACTGGGCACAGGATGCCCAGGCGCTGGAGCGCACCGTGCGCGCCTTCAATCCGTGGCCGATCGCCGAGGCCACGCTGGCCGGCGAACGCGTGCGCATTCACGGCGCGGTGGCCCTGCCGGACAACCAGGG
>NZ_JBFULB010000065.1:0-15888 GCF_056400545.1 Stenotrophomonas sp. P5_A8
CACCTGGAGTGCCTCACGCGCATCGGCGTTGCCCTGTTCGCGCAGCGCTTCGGCCGCAGCCTGGCGGTTGTGCAGGATCTGCTGCCCGGCCAGTGCCAGCAGCACCAGCGTAGCCACCGCCAGCAGCAGGTTCCAGCGGCGCATCGGGTCACGCAGGGTCTGGCGCTGTTCCAGCGGCAGCAGGTTGACGCCCAGCGGCTGGCCATCGGCGTCGGCGACGTCGACGCCGGCCAATCCCTGCGCCCACGGCCCGACCTGCTGCGCCCACTGCTGCAGCGCCTGCTGCGGCATCACCACCAGTTCGACCTGCAGCTGGCCATCGTCCAAGGCGCCCAGCTCACGCACATCGAAGCTGACCTGCGCCGGTTCGAACGGGGTCTGGCGATCGATTTCAAAACGCACCACATCGCGCAGACGCGCGGCAGCGGCGGCCGGCAGGCGCAGCGGCCGGCGCAATGCGGCGCTGGCCGGCAGCAGCCAGTGCCGCGGCAGCGTGCGCAACCGCGCGTCCAGGCGCTGTTCCAGTGTGGCCGGGGATTGCGGCCAGGGCAGTTCGATCACGCTTTGCGTGTGTGCGCCGGTCTCGCGCAGCACCACCAGCTGATCGCCGTGCTGCTGCAGCAGCAGCCGCGAGCGCGACCAGCCCAGCGCCCATTGCCAGCGCTCGGGCAACCACGCCAGCAGCGAACGCCGCCACCAGCGCAGGCCATTGCCCACGCCCGGCGCCAGTTGCCCCTGCGCCCGCACCAGACTGTCCCGCCATGCCGTCATCGTGCTGCCATTCCCTGTTCCCAACGAAGTACTGTGTAAGTCGTTCCCGGCGTGCCTGCGTTCCCCATCCGCACCACCCCCTGCAGGACCGACACCCGGCCGCGATCATCCATTGCGCGGCTCTCGATACTATAGGTGCCGCTGCCGCTGGCAAGCGCTGCACCGCCCACTTTCTGTTCTTCACCTACCGCGGACTGCTCGCGCTGGGCCAGTAGTTCCCGTGCATCCAGGCCCATGGCGGTCAGCACCGGCCCGGCGGCAAAACGCGGATCGGGACGGGACTGCCGACTGTACAGGGTCAGCATCGGCTCGAGTTGTTCATACAACGCGGCATCCATGCCGAGCACGCGCTGCAGTTCGCCCAGTGTCTCGAAGCGGTTGTTGCGCGGGCCGTACGGCAGGCCGGCGGCAACGTATTCGGGCAGCTCGGCACCGCCGGCAGGCTGCTTGAGGCTGTCGGCATCGCGCCAGTCGACGATCGCCCCGGCCAGTTGCTGGGCGCGCGCGGTGTCCACGCCCATCGCGCGCAGGAAAGCCTGCAGCAGCGTGGCGTCGGCCAGGTTGAGGTTGATCTTGCCGTTCTCATCGACGATGTGCAGGTCGATCCGGCGCTGGTCGAACTCCCAGCGGTAGCGGCGCCCGTCCGGCGTCCAGGCCGGGCGCATGGCGCTGGGCTGCAGCCGGTACAGCGCGTATTCCAGGCCGGCACGCGCATGTTCCTGCCCGATCGCATCGTCGCCCACCACGCGCTGCTGCAGATGCTCCACGCGCGCACTGAGCGCGAACGCACCCACCACGGCAGTGAGCAGCGCGATCAGCCACAGCACCAGCACCAGCGCGGCACCGCGCGCGCGCCTCACTGGCGTACCCCGCGCTGTTGGGCAAGCGCGGCCACCATCGGCGGCCAGGCCGGCCCTTGCCGGGGGGTGACGGTGATCGACACCAGCAGGGGCAGTCGCCGGGTATCTTCCCAGCGGTCCTGCCAGTCGCCGAGTTGGCCGTTGCGCGGGTCGATGCCGCGATAGCGGAACGCCACCGCGCGCAGTCCATCGGCGAGCACTTCCGGCGGACGCGGCGGCGTTTCTTCGATGCGCTCGCCGTTCTGCACCAGGGTGAGCGTGACCTCCAGCCGCTGCGCCTCGCCGCTGCCACGCACCTGCAGGTCATGCACGTACGGCCCACCGCGACCGAGGTATCCGGGCAGGTCGGAGACAAACAGCATGTGCTGCGCCTCGCCCAGGAAGTACACCGGCTCGCGGGTGGGATCCGGCGGCGTGGTCGCGGTCAGCATGGCCATCGACAGACGCCGGCGCAGGAAGCCTTCAACCGCGCGCATGCGTTCGTTCTGCGACACCATCTGCTCGCCGCGCTGGCTGATCGCCATCGCCGAACGCACCGTGGCGAAGGCCAGCGCCAGGCCGCCAACCAGCAAGGCCGTTGCGAGCAGGACTTCGATCAGGGTGAAACCGCGCTGTGCGCCGGTACGCGAGTGGCCGCTCATCGCGCCCCCCCCGGGTTGGCCGGCAGCAGGCGCAGGCTGCGCCATTGCAGGCGGTCGGCGTCGGCATCGCCCCAACGCACCTGCAGGGTCAGCTGCGCCAGCGTCGGCCCGGCCACCGGCTCGGCGACTGCCGCCGCCGCGCCGCGTGGCTCCGCATACGGCACCACGTCCAGTTCCCAGCGGTAGCGGCCGTCTTCCCACTGGCCGGCGCTGTGACCGGCCTGCAGCGGCGCCTCGATACCGGTCACGGCCAGCAGCGACTGCGCGTGCAGCACCGCGCGGCTGCGCAGGTCGGCCTGCCTGATCTGCCGCGAGGCGCCGGACAGGCTGCCCAGCAGCAGGGTCAACGCCAGCGCCAGCAATGCAAAGGCGACGATCACTTCCAGCAGCGAATACCCGCGTTGGCGCTTCATCGACGCTCCCGCGGCTGGCCCGAGCGCACTTCGCCGGTGATCCAGCCAACGTCGATCCGCCACACCGCACCGCGCACCTCCAGCTCGATGCTGCCGCCGCTGGAGGCACCATCGGGGTAGAACGCGATGGCGCCCTGCCCGGTCGCCGCGGCCACTTCACGCGCGCCGCGGAAGTGCACCTCCAGCGTCGCCGGCAAGCTGCCATGGCGGCCGTTGGCACCCTGCCAGGTGCGCGCCTGCGGGTCGATCAGGAAGCGCTGGCGTTCGCCCGTGGCGATGGCCTGGGTGCGGGTATAACGCAGCTGGGTGGCCAGCTCCTTGCCGGCATTGCGCAGGCGCATGCCGTCGATGCCGCCGTTCATCGCGGTGGCGGTGACCACACCGACGATGGCGATCAGTGCGACCACCAGCAGCATCTCCAGCAACGACAGCCCCGCCGCCACGCGTGCGGGGCGCGGTGGACAACGGAGCGGTGCGTGGCGTGACGGGAGAATGGCCGGCAAGCAGGCTTACTCGTAATGGATGTCGGCGTCGTAACTGCTGCCACCGACCTTGCCGTCCTTGCCCAGGCTGATCAGGTCGAACGGCTGGCCTTCGCCGGGTGCGCGGTATTCCAGCGGGTTGCCCCACGGATCGTTGAGGTCGGCCGGCTTGGCATACGGTCCCAGCCAGCCGTTGCTGCCGCTCGGCTGGGTGACCAGCTCATCGAGCTTGGCCGGCAGCTTGCCGGTATCGAGCTGGAAGTTTTCGACCTTGCCGGCCACGGTCTGGATCTGGGCCTTGGCGATGTTGGCCTTGCCGCGATCGGCGCCGCCGAGCACGCGGCTGCCGACCAGGGTAAGCACCGCGCCGATCAGCACGATGACGATGATGATTTCCAGCAGGCTCATGCCCGACTGGTTGCGCGGCGAGGAAAAACGGATCAGGCGGCGTTGCATGCGGCAGGCTCCTTGCGGGATGTCATGTGTGAGGGGTGCGCCATCGTCAGCCGATGGCGTTGGTGAGGTCGTACAGCGGCACCAGCACGGACACGATCACCAGGCCGACCACCGAGGCCAGCACCAGGGTGATCACTGGAACCATGGCCGACAGCAGACGGTCGATCGCGCGCGCGCTTTCCTGTTCGAAGGTGTCGGCGGTCTTGAGCAGCATGGTATCGAGCGCGCCCGATTCCTCGCCGACCTGGATCATCTGCAGCGCCAGGCGTGGAAAGCGCTTGCTGCGCGACAACGACAGCGACAGGCCGTTGCCGTTCTTGACCTCGTCGCTGGCGGTGTCCACGTCGGCGGCCAGCGCGCGGTTGCCCAGTACGTTGCGGGCGATGCCCAACCCGGCCAGCAGCGGCACGCCATTGCGCAGCAGCGTACCCAGCGTGCGCGCCAGACGCGCGGTTTCCAGCTTGGCCAGCAGCGGGCCGATGCCCTTGCGCTGCAGCAGCCAGCCGTCCATCGCCAGGCGGAACGCCGGTTGCCGCAGCTTGCGTTCGATCACCAGCAGCGCCAGCGCCGGCACCACGATCATCGCCAGCCAGCCCTCGCGCACCACCAGGCCGGCGGCCAGTACCCACTGGGTGAACCACGGCAGGGCCACGTCGAGGCTTTCGTACATGAGCGCGAACTGCGGCACCACGTAGCCCAGCAGGAACAGCAGCGCGCCGCCGACCACGGCCAGCAGGATGGCCGGGTAGATCAGCGCATTGATCACGCGGCCCTTCAACTCGGCGCTGCGCTCAAGATAATCGGCCAGCCGCTGCAGGGTGTCGTGCAGGCTGCCACCGGCCTCACCGGCGCGAACCATGTTGACGTACAGCCGCGAGAACAGGCCATGCTGGCGTTCCAGTGCCGTCGACAGCGAAGCACCGCCGCGCACCACGTCGCGGATCTCGGTGATCACCCGGCGGCTGCGCTCGTCCTCGGGCAGTTCCAGCAGGATGGTCAGCGCGCGGTCCAGCGGCTGGCCGGCGCCCAGCAGGGTGGCCAGCTGCTGGGTGAACTGGACCAGCGCGGCACCGTCGAACGGCTTGCGCCGCAACAAGGCCGCCCACGAGGAGGCGGTAGCCACCCCCTCGCTGGCCAGCCGCGCTTCCATCGGCAGGTGACCCTGGTCCTGCAGACGCAGCGCGACCTCGGCTTCGCTGGCCGCGTCCATCTGGCCATCGAACACCTCGCCATGGGCGTTGAGCGCCTTGTAGCGGTACTGCGCCATGCTCAGCCGCCCGCCCGCCGCCGCGTCCGTGTACGCATCAGGATTCCTCCGTCACGCGCAGCACTTCCTCGAGGGTGGTGTGGCCCGACAACGCCTTGGACAGACCATCCTCGTACATGGTGCGCATGCCGGCCGCGCGTGCGATCTTCTCGATCTCGCCCATGCCGGCGCGTTGCATCACCGCACGCCGCAGTTCGTCGTTCATCACCAGGAACTCCATGATGGTGGTACGGCCGAGATACCCGGTCGGTGCAATCGCCGAGGGCTGCGCGCGATACAGGAAGATTTCGCCGTCCGGTTGCAGGCGGCGCAGTTCGAACTTCTCGATCTGCTCGGGCGAGGCCAGGTAGCGCTGGGCGTGCTGCGGCTCCAGCCGGCGCACCAGGCGCTGGGCCAGGATGCCGTTGATGGTGGAGGTGAGCAGGTAGTCTTCCACGCCCATGTCGAGCAGGCGGGTGATGCCGCCGGCGGCGTTGTTGGTGTGCAGCGTGGACAGCACCAGGTGGCCGGTCAGGGCGGACTGGATCGCGATGCGCGCGGTTTCCAGATCGCGCATTTCGCCGATCATGATGATGTCCGGATCCTGGCGCACGATGCTGCGCAGCGCGTGGGCGAAATCCAGCCCGATCTGCGGCTTGGCCTGGATCTGGTTGATGCCTTCGATCTGGTATTCGACCGGGTCCTCTACGGTGATGATCTTCACATCGGAGGTGTTGAGCTGGCTCAACGCGGTGTACAACGTGGTGGTCTTGCCCGAACCGGTCGGGCCGGTCACCAGCAGGATGCCGTGCGGCTGTTCGAGCACCTTGCGGAACTGCGGCAGGAACGCATCGGTGAAACCCAGCCGGTGGAAATCGAACACCACCGTGTCGCGGTCGAGCAGTCGCATCACCACGCTTTCGCCATGCGCGGTGGGCACGGTGCTGACGCGCAGGTCCAGTTCCTTGCCCTGCACGCGCAACATGATGCGACCGTCCTGCGGCAGCCGGCGCTCGGCGATATTGAGCCGGGCCATGATCTTGATGCGGCTGATCACCGCGGCGGTCAGGTTGGCCGGCGGGCTCTCGCCTTCGATCAGCACGCCATCGACGCGATAGCGCACCTTGAGGCGGTTCTCGAACGGTTCGATATGGATGTCCGAGGCGCGCAGTTCGAATGCGCGCTGGATGACCAGGTTGACCAGCCGGATCACCGGTGCCTCGGACGCGAGATCGCGCAGGTGCTCGATATCATCGACCACGCTGCCCTCGCCATCGGCAGTCTCCACGATCGCCCCCATCGCGCTGCGGCCCTGGCCGTACCAGCGTTCGATCAGGTCATCGATCTCCGCGCGCAGCCCGACGTGCACGCGCACCGGCACGCCCATGGCCAGGCGCACCGCATCGGCGGCGTAAGGATCCTGCGGATCGCTCAACCACAGGTCGAGAACACCCTCCTGCAGCGCCAGGGGGCAGACATGGAATTGTTTGAGGAAGCGCAGCGACAGCGGCAGCGCGTCCAGCAGCGATTCGGGGGCGGCTTCGGGCACGGCGCGTGCCTCCAGCAGCGGCAGCTGCAGAACCTCGGCGCTGGTCTGGGCGTGGTCGCGCTCGGACACCAGGCCCAACCGCACCAGCAACTGCAACAAGCTGCCACCGGCTTCGCGGTGCAGCGGACGGGCCCGCGCGAGGTCGCCTTCCTTCAGGCGGCCATTGCGCAGCAACGCCTCGACGATGCGGTGTTCCGCACTGGAATCTGCAGTGGAATCGTGGGCAACCGCGTTCACAAAAGCTCTCCTGGCGACCGTGCGACTTTAGCAGTTCAACGCTGCCCTGCACCGCTTTGGAGGTACCCGGAGAAAAAGGATTGGCTGCTCACCTGGCGCCAACGATTGATCCCGTATGTGAGGCCAATGAAGTTCAACGGCCGCGGCTGTTCGCCTTCTACGCGCCTGGGCGGGGACCGGTGGAGAAACCCCCAAACAAAAAGCGGGCGCCCGTCACAAAGACGGACGCCCGCAAACCACACGCGGTTACTGGTTGGCGATGACGCTCACGCCGCTGAATGCGGACTCGCCGACCAGCTTGATGTAGTACGTACCCGCCACCGGCGCGGTGAAGCGCACGGTTTCACTGTTGCCCGGACGGGTCGACTTGGCGTCGAACACGGTCGCGGTCGGCTCCTTGCCCTGGCTGACGTACACCGACACGTTGCCGCTGCCACCGTAGGTGAGCAGGCTCAGCACCTTGCCGGCCTGGGCGTCGAAGCTGTACAGCACTTCGCTGCCACCGGCGCCGCTGAGGCCGCCCACGGCCACCTTGTTGGTCAGCGGAATCGCGGTCGGACCGCAGTTCTCGGTGCACTCTTCTTCCAGCGCCTTTGCCAGCGCGGCCTTGGCGTCGACGATGCCGGTACCGATCGGGGTCGCCGCCGGGATGGTCACCGGGAACTTGCGCGCCGTTTCCTTCAGCAGGGTTTCCAGCTGGGCCGGGGTGAACGCGTCGCGGTTGTTGGCGATGCGGGCGCTCTGCACCAGCGCGGCGACCGCGGCCACGTGCGGGGAGGACATCGAGGTGCCGCCCTTGCCGCCGTAATCGGAGGTCCCCAGCTCAGGCGAGGTGGCACTGCTGGAAATCGCCTGCCAGATGTAGCCGCCCGGATTGCCATCCACGCTGCCACCGCCGCCCGGGGCCGACAGATCCACCGCCGCACCATAGTTGGAGTAGTAGGTGATGCCGCCGGTGATGCGCGTGGCACCCACCGCGACGACGTTGTTGCAGTTGGCCGGACGGGCGTTGGAGACATTGCCGCCAGCGTTGCCTGCCGCCACCACCACCAGCGTGCCGCGCGACACCGCACCGTTGATCGCGGCCTGGTAGACCGGATCGCAGGCGCCGCTGCCGCCCAGGCTCATGTTGATGATCTCGGCCGGATTGGCGTTGGCCGGGATCCCCGCGACCGTACCGCCCGAGGCCCAGGTGATGGCATCGGCGATATCCGACAGGCTGCCACCGCACTTGCCAAGCACGCGCACCGGCAGCACCTTGGCCTTGTAGGCGACGCCGGCCATGCCGACGCCGTTGTTGGTGGCCTCGGCGACCGTGCCGGCCACGTGGGTGCCGTGCCAGGAGCTGTCTTCGGCCAGCGAGCCGGTGTAGCACTCGTTGTCGTTCTCCACCCAGTCGCCGTAATCCAGCGCACCCGGGACGCGTGCGTCGGTCGGGCGGCGCGAGGTCTCCGCATCGCTGATGAAATCGTAGCCTTCCAGCAGGTTGCCGCTGAAGTCTTCATGGTTGGGCAGGATGCCGGTATCGATCACCGCCACCACCACGCCCTCGCCCTGCGAGACATCCCACGCCGACGGCGCATTGATGCCGCCGGTGGCATTACCGAAGTGCCACTGGTACTGCGCGTAATACGGATCGTTGGGCACCAGCTGCTTGGTCTCGGTGGGCTTGGCACGCAGGTCGGCGCGCTGCATGCGCACGTCGGCCACGGCGTATTCCACGGTCGGGTCGGCCTTCAGTTCGGCCAGTACCTTCTGCAGTTCCGCATCGCCCAGGCGGCTCTGCAGACGGATCAGGTCGGCGCCGACGCCGAGCTTGCGCACCACCTGCGGGCTGAGCGCGCCAGCACGTGCACTGCCACCGTTGAGGGTGGCGCGCGACAGCGCCGAGTTCACCACGGCCAGCTTCGCCGAGCGGTCCGAGGCAGGCGCGCTGCCTGCGCGGTACTTGACGATGATGCCGTTGCTGGTCTGCTGCGCGGCCGTCGCCGGGCGCTTGGGCTCTTCGGTGCGCGGGCTGGCGGCAAAGGCCGAGCCGGCGGAGATCGACAGCAGCGCGGCTGCCAGTACGTTGATGCGAAGGTTCTGCTTACTGGTCACGTTGAAATCCTCTTCAAGGTCATGATCGAACGACTGTTCAGGCCAACATTCCATGCGAGCTCCCTGGCCGGCCCYGGCCAGGGATCCCGTGACCCGCCCCCTCAGGCCTTGCATTGCTTGCGGCGTGGCCCACCCGGGCCACGCCCTGCAACATCCGCTTACCAGCCGAAGCCGGCACCCACACCAACAGAGCTGTCATCGCTGCTGAACGCACCRCCGATGGTGACCGTGGCGCGCTCGCTGAGCGCACGCTGGTACCCCAGCGACAGTGCCGACTCGCCGCCCTGGTAGCCGACGCCCACACCGACCCGGTTCTGGGTGCGCACACCGGCCGCACTGGTGGCCATGTTGAGCATCGCCGCGCTCATCGCTCCCTGGCGATCGATGCGACGATCCTGGTGACGCAGGCGCTCGTCGATCTCGCCCTTGTACATGTCGAAGCTGTCGGCCATCGCGCCGAAGCGCTGGTCGGTGTAGCTGTTGGCGGTGGCGATGCCCCCGTCCAGCTGGCCCTTGTTGACCGCGTCGGTTGCCTGCGAACCGGCGGCGACGTTGGTGACCTGGCGCTCATTGCCCACCGCGCCGACAGAGACCGCGTTGGCACGGTCGGCGACCGAGCCCTGGCCGAGCGCGACCGAGTTGGCCGCCGTGGCCGTGGCGCCCTGACCGATCGCGGTGGCCGAGGCCCCGCTGGCCACCGCGCCATCGCCCATCACCACCGCATTGACCGGGGTCGGTGCGGCGGCGACCGGGGCACTGACCACCTGTGCCGTACCGGCACTGGCCGCGGTCGGCGCGCCCTGCACGCTTGCCGTGGTCACGCTGTCCTCCACGCTGGCCAGCGAAGCGCCGGCCAGGCTTGCCGCCGCCGGTGCCGCGGCGCTGCGTGCACGCGGGTTGGCGCTGCCGCCGGCGACCCGCTGGTCGAGGTCGCTGACCTTGCGGTCCAGTGCGCCCAGTGCGTCGCCGACGTTGGTGTACGTCGCGCCCTGGATGACGTAGTTGGGCGCCACGAACACGCCCTGCATGCCCACGCTGGCACCGCCGCCGAGGAAGCTGGCGGCGTCGGACAAGGACTGGAACAACTGGCCGCCGTTGATCGCCTGGCGGCTGCCCGAGGCGATCGCGCCGCTGCCGACGTTGTCCACCACGGTGCCCTGCACGCCTGACAAGGTGAGACGGTCGCGGCTGGCATCGTCATAGCTCAGTGCATTGGCGGTGACGCTCTCGACCGAACCGATACGGTCGTCGATGTCGCCCACCCGGGTTTCCACCGCGCCCACGCGCTGGTTGGTGGTGTTGAGCTGGCCGCCGGTGACCGCGTCGGTGCTGCCCGCCGCGATGCGCCCGGCGCCGACGTTGACGATGCGGCGCGTGGCCGGACCGTCGGTGCCGTTGCCGCCGCCGACGGAGACCACGTTGGCCTCCACCGCACGTGCACCGGAACCCAGCGCTACCGAACCGGCGCCGGAGACGCCTGCACCGGCACCGAGGGCGATGCTGCCCGCCCCATTGCTGGCGAAGGCGCCATTGCCGATCGCCACGCCGTTGACCGCATTGGTCGACGCCGAGCGGCCGAGCACGGTGCTGTTGTCGCCGCGCGCCGAAGCATCCGCGCCGACAGCGGTGGCACCGGTTGCCGAGGCGACCGCCGCACTGCCCAGCGCACTGCTGCGGTTGCCACTGGCCGCCGCGCCCGAACCGGCGGCGAGCGCATCGCTGCCGCTGGCCGTGGCCACGCCGGTACCGCTGGCCTGGAAGTGCTTGCCGACCGCATCGGCGGTGGCCGCCACGGTATCCAGCTGCGCCTTGTTCACCGCATCGTTGGCGTTGACCGCCGCACCGACGTTGGTGATGCGGCGCGTGGCCGGACCGGTGGTGCCGTTGCCGCCACCGACCGAGACCACATTGGCCTCGCTGGTACGCGCACCGGCGCCGAGCGCGACGCTGCCGGCACCGCTGGCCGAGGAACTCTTGCCCAGCGCGGTGGCATTGATGCCGCTGTAGGCGTAGCTGTCCTGGCCGATCGCGGTGGAGCCTGCCGAGGTGGCCCAGGCCAACTGACCGACCGCCGTGGTCTGCGCTGCCGTGGCCCAGGCATTGGAGCCGGCGGCGATGCTGTTGGCACCGCTGGCCTGCGAGGCATAGCCGATCGCGTTGGCGTAGGCGCCCGACGCGGCACTGCCCCAGCCGAGTGCGGAGGCGTAGTCACCGCTGGCCTCGGCGCCGTAGCCCAGGGCGGTGGTCCGCACGCCGCTGGCGGCGCTGAAGGTACCGACGGCGGTGCTGTAGTCACTGCCCGCCTCGGCGCTATAGCCGAAGGCGGACGACTGCAGGCCGGCGGCGGTCGAACCGGCACCGCTGGCGGTGCTGAACACCCCGACCGCCTGCGCACCGGCGCCGAGTGCGGTGGCGCCGATGCCGCTGGCACTGGTGGCCTTGTCGAGCACCACGTTGCCGTTGGCGTCTTCGTAATACAACGCACCACCAATGGCAGTGGCCGAATCGGCCGTGGCCGACGCGTTGAAGCCCGAGGCCGAGGCATAGCGGCCGGACGCGTTCGCGCCGCTGCCGTATGCCGAGGCGCCCGTGCCGAACGCATTGGCCGCTTCACCGGCCGCCGTCGCATAGGCACCGTCGACATAGCTGCCGACGTCATCGCCGTTGCCGCTGCCGGAGGCCTTGAACTGGCGGTTGGTCTGCTCGGCAACGTCGGCGACGGCATCGAGCTGGTTGAGGTTGACCGCATCGGTGCCTTCGGTACCGGCGGCGACGTTGGTGATCTGACGCTGCGCGGTGGCCGTGCCGACCGAGACCGTGTTGTCGCGGTCGGCGCTGGAACCGGCCCCCAGGGCGACGCTGTTGACGCCTTCTGCCGAGGCATTTGCACCCAGCGCGGTGGCGCTGGCGGCATCGGCCCAGGAGTTCCAGCCAATCGCGGTGGCGTAGTCGTCGGTCGCCCATGCACCGGCGCCGAACGCCGCCGCACCGGTGCCACTGGCACGGGCCGGAATCAGACCGAAGAAGGTCGACCCACCGATGGCGACGCTTTCATCGCCGGTGGCTTCACTGGATTCACCGAGCGCGACCGCGCTGGCACCGGCGGCGGTCGCCGAGGTGCCAACCGCGGTGGCCAGGCTGTTGGACGCAATCGCGCCGTAACCCAGCGCGTTGGACAGACGACCACTGGCTTCACTGTAGCTGCCGAACGCAGAGGCGCCGGCATCGGAAGCGCTGCTGCGGAAGCCATTGGCGGTGGCCTGCTGGCCGCTTGCCACCGACTCGACGCCGTTGGCCGTGGCATAGGCGCCGCTGGCGACGGCACCGCTACCGACGGCGCTGGCACCGATCTCGCTGGCACTGGCGTTGCTGCCCAGGGCGACACTGTTCTCGCCAGTGGCCTGCGCATTGCTGCCCACTGCCGCCGCCCCATCGGCGCTGGCCAGGGCGCTGTCGCCCACGGCCGTGGCACGGGTGGCCAGCGCATTCGCGCCGGCACCCAGCGCGGTGGCGCCGTCGCCGATCGCGGTGGCCGCTTCACCGGCGGCCAGCGCGTCATCGCCCTCGACGTAGGCACCGGCATCGCTGTTGTCGCTGCCGCTGGCCTTGAAGTACTTGTTGGTGGCTTCGCCCGCGGCAGCCACGGCGTTCAGCTGATTGACGTTGACCGCGTCGGTGCCTTCGGTGCCGGCGGCGACGTTGGTGACCTGACGCTCCGCCCCGGCGCTGCCCACCGAGACGGTGTTGTCGCGGTCGGCGATCGCGTCGGCACCGAGGGCGACGCTGTTCTCGCCACTGGAGGTTGCCGCATTACCCAATGCCGTGCTGTTCAGGCCCGGCGACCACGCGCCACCACCGACGGCGGTGGAGTAGTTGCCCGACGCTTCGGTGGCCAGCAGTCCGAACAGCGAACCGCCGACGGCGACGCTGTTGGTGCCGGTGGCGAGGCTGCCCTGGCCGGTGGCGGTGCTGTACGCACCGGACGCCTCGGCATCGCCGCCGACGGCCACGCTGTTGGAACCGGTGGCCTGGGCGAAGCTGCCCAGCGCGGTGGCATTGAAGGCGCTGGCCACGGCCAGCCCGCCGATCGCGGTGGTGTAACCAGCAGTGGCTTCGGCGCCGAAGCCGTAACCGGCCGAGAGCGTACCGCTGACCACGCTTTCAGCGCCTACGGCGGTAGCGCCCTGGCCGCTGGCGGTGCTGTAGTAACCCAGCGCGACCGATTCCTCACCGGCCGCTTCGGACAGCGCGCCGCCGGCCAGGCTACCGGCCCCGGAGGCGATGCTGGCGGCGCCGGTGGCAGTGCTCTGCTCGCCGGTGGCTTCGCTTTCGGCGCCGGTGGCGGTGGCGTATTCGCCGCTGGCCTGTGCGTTGGCGCCCACTGCGATGGCGTTGGCGCCGGTGGCCAGTGCATTGAAGCCGACCGCACTGGCATTGTCGGCCAGCGCGAACGCACCACTGCCCAACGCGGTGGCGCCGCTGCCCGCAGCGAAGCTGCTGGAGCCGACCGCCGTGGCGTAATCACCATCGGTGGCGGCGTTGGCGCCGGCCGCTACGCTTTCCTCACCGCCGGCCACGGCCACGCCGTCGCCGCTGGCCTGGAACTGCGCGGTGGCATCGGTGAGCTGGTCGACATTGACCGCATCGGTGCCTTCGGTACCGGCGGCGACGTTGGTGATCTGGCGCTGGCGTTCCGCGTTGCCGACCGAGACTGTGTAGGCGCGATCCGCGACCGCGCCGGCGCCCAGTGCCACCGCATTGGAGGCACTGGCACTGCTGCCGGCCCCGATGCCGATGGCGCTTTCACCGCCGGCCACCACATTGGTGCCGATGGCGATGCTGTTGATGCTGTTGCCCAGGGCCTGGAAACCGACTGCGACGCTGTTGTCGCCATAGCCGAACGCACCGCGCCCGAGCGCGGTGGCGCTACTGCCACGTGCCCAGCTGTTGTAGCCGATCGAGGTCGAGCCGGTGCCGCTGGCCCAGGCCGACTGGCCCACGGCGGTGGCATTGGCTTCGGTCGCCCACGCGCTGGCGCCGAAGGCGGTCGCACCGTCTTCGGTCGCCCATGCATAGGCGCCGGTGGCGGTGGTTTCCTCACCGCTGGCGAAGGCGTTGTCGCCCTGGGCGACGCTGTAGTCACCGGTGGCGCGCGCCTTGTAACCGGCGGCCAGGCTGTTGCTGCCAGTGGCCTGTGCACCGCTGCCGAAGGCGTTGCTGGTGGTGCCGGTAGCGAGTGCACCGGCCCCCACGGCGACGGCATCCTGCGCCGCCGTAGTGCCCACCTTCACCGCATTGCCGTTGGCATCGACCAGCGGCTGGTTGAACGCGTCATAGGCCTGGCCGAGTCCGCCGATGGCGACGCTGCCATTGCCGTTGGCACTGACATTGCGGCCGACCGCGACGCTGTCATCGCCGAGTGCAGTGGCGCCGTTGCCAAGCGCGGCCGCGCCCGCACCCAGCGCATTGCTCGCCTCACCGGCGGCCAGCGCACCATCGCCGTCGGCGAACGCACCGACGTCGCTGTCCTCGGATGCATTCGCTTTGAAGCGACTGGCGGTGACATTGGCGACCTGCGCCACGCCATCCAGCTGCGCCTTGTTGACTGCATCGGTGGCTTCGGTACCGGCGGCCACATGGGTGATCTGGCGTTCGTTGCCGACGTCGCCGACCGAGACCGTATTGGCGCGGGTGGCGGTCGAGTTGGCGCCGAGTGCGACGCTGTTTTCACCGCGTGCGGTGGCGTAGAAACCCACGGCGGTGCTGAGATCGCCGCTGGCCCAGGTTTCCGCGCCGAGCGCGGTGGCGCCCTCGCCCGGTGCATAGGCAAAGTAGCCCACGGCGGTGGCTTCGGTACCCGACGCTTCGGTCAGGGTGCCGTTGGCCACGGCGTAATCGCCGCTGGCGATCGCACCGGCACCCACCGCAGTGGCCGCTTCGCCGCTGGCCTGGGTCTGCACGAAGAAGCCCAGGCCCGGCAGCAGGTCGGCCGGGCCGCCGATGGCGGTGCTGCTGTTGCCGGTGGCCACGCTCTGGGTACCGACGGCGGTGGCGTAGTCACCGGTTGCATTGGCGACCGCACCGAAAGCGGAGGACTGCGCGCCGCCGGCATAGGCACCCACGCCGTAGGAGGAAGCCGCAAAGCCGGAGGCTTCGGCACTGGCACCGACGGCGGTGCCGCCGACGCCGGCGCTGGTCGCACCGGTATCGACCGGCACGCCGCCGTTGGTGATCAGCGGGTTGCCATCGGCATCCACCGCCGCGCCGCCAACGGCCACGCTGCCTGGGCCAGTGGCCTGTGCGTTGTTACCGAAGGCCGCGCTGTTCTGGCCGGTGGCCAGCGCATTGAAACCGACGGCGGTGGCGTTCTGCGCATAGGCGGCCGCACCGCCGCCCAGTGCGGTGGCACCGTTGCCGATGGCGTTGCTGGCCTCGCCGATGGCGGTGGCGTTGTCGCCTTCCACGTAGGCCCCCACATCGCTGTCGGTGCTGCCGCTGGCCTGGAAATACTTGCTGGTGGTGGCCGCAACCGCGCCCACGTCATCAAGCTGGGCCTTGTTCACCGCATCGTTGGCCTCGGTCCCGTCGGCCACATTGGTGATCTGCCGACGCAGCCCGTTTTCACCATTGCCCACCGATACCGTATCCACGCGATCGGCGTAGGAGCCGGCGCCGAGCGCCACGCTGCCCACGGCCACGGCGGCGGAGTTGGAGCCGAGGGCGGCGCTGAAATCGGCGACCGCGACGCTGAACGCCCCCACCGCGACCGAAGCTTCACCACCACTGCCCGCACCGCGACCCAGGGAGGTACTGCCGGCACCGATCGCCAGTGCACCGCCACCGATCGCGGTGGCGCCATCGGCGCTGGCTTCGGCCAGGCCACCAATCGCAGTGGCTGCACCGTTTTCGCTGGCGGCAAGTGCCGACGCACCGAGCGCCACGTCGCCCAGACCGAAGGCGCCGGCACTCTGGCCGACCGCAACGCTGGCATCGCCAAAGGCCAGCGCATTCTGGCCAAACGCACTGGCACCCAGGCCGGCGGCAATGGCCTGGCTGCCCGCTGCCGTGGTGGCGTTGGCCAGCGCCTGGCTGCCCTGCCCCAGCGCGGTGGCGCCGTCGCCGTCGGCGTTGGC
>NZ_JBFULB010000066.1:0-15731 GCF_056400545.1 Stenotrophomonas sp. P5_A8
GCGTTCTGGACCACCAAGTCGGGGGGGCTGGGGCTGGGCTTGAGCCTGAGCCGCAGCATCCTGGAAGCCAACGGCGGCCGGATCCGCGCCGAGCCTGCCGAAGGCGGTGGCGCGCGTTTCGTGTTCGAGCTTCCGGTCGATGCCGGGGCCGACCATGGCTAAGCCCGCTGCACCGGCCGGCGAGCCGGCACCGATCGTGTACGTGGTCGACGACGACCATTCGGTGCGTGCCGCGCTGGAAGACCTGCTGGCCTCGATGGGGCTGCAGGTGCGCGCCTTCGATTCCATCGCCGCCTTCCTGCAGCACCCGCGCCAGGATGCGCCAGCCTGCCTGGTGCTGGACGTGCGCATGCCGGGCCAAAGCGGGCTGGAGTTCCATCGGCAGATGGCCAGCCATGGATTGACGCTGCCGGTGGTGTTCATCACCGGGCACGGCGATATCGCCATGGGCGTGGCCGCGATGAAGGAAGGCGCCATTGAATTCCTGACCAAGCCGTTCCGTGACCAGGAACTGCTGGATGCGATCCACCTCGGCATCGAGCGCGACCGTCTGCGCCGCCGTGATGAGGAGGCGCTGGACATCCTGCGCCAGCGCTGGGTTGCGCTTACCGCTGGCGAACGTGACGTGGTGGATGGGGTGGTGCGCGGCCGCCTCAACAAGCAGATCGCCGGCGAACTGGGCGTCAGCGAGATCACGGTGAAGGTGCGCCGCGCCAACGTGATGCGCAAGATGCAGGCCCGCACCCTGGTCGATCTGGTGCGGATGTACGACCRGTTGGGGCCGGGCTGATCACCGCCGCGACTGGGCAGATAAGCAATCGGCATGAACCGGCCCCGCTGCACGGGCCGGCAGCTTCCTAGAATGCAGGCTGGCCGCGCCTGCGGCACCTCTCCCCTGCTGGATCCTGCCGATGCGCGTTTCCCTGCCCTTCGCCCTGCTCGCCCTGTGCACTGCGCTTGCCGCGTGCCAGCAGCCCCCTTCGGCCAGTCCGGTAGCGTCTGCGGAAGCGGCGCCGGCCGCCGAGGAAATCGCCTGGCGGCATGGCGATGTGGAGGACGCCTTTGCCGATGCGCGCCAGTCCGGCAAGCCGGTGCTGCTGTACTGGGGCGCGGTGTGGTGCCCGCCGTGCAACAAGCTCAAGGCGACCCTGTTCCGTGATCCGGCCTTCATCGCGCTCACCCGACAGTACGTGCCGGTGTACCTGGACGGCGACCTGGACGGCGCGCAGGCGCTGGGCGAGCAGTTCGGCGTGCGCGGGTATCCCACGCTGATCGTGCTGGATCCGCAGCGCCACGAAATCACCCGCCTGGCCGGCGGCAACGACAGTGCCGAGCTGACCCGCGCACTCACCCTGGCGGCCAAGCGACGCACCGCCGTGGCCGATGTGCTGCGGGTGGCGGTGGTGTCGCCGCAGCGGGTGTCCGAAGACGACTGGCGCATCCTGGGCGACTACGGCTGGGAAGTGGATGCCAACCGCCTGTCCGGGCAGCGCGACCCGGCGGTGCTGTTGCGGCAGTTGGCCAAGGCCGCGCCGGCACCGGCGTTGCAACGACGCTTCGCCCTGCTCGCCCTGGGCGCGGAGGCCAACGGCAAGGACAAGGCGGCTCCCGGCAGTGAGGCACGCGAGCAGGCCCGTGCGCTGCTGACTACGGTGCTGGCGGCGCCCACCGAGGTGCGCGCCAATCGCGATCTACTCGGCTACCAGGGTCCGGCGCTGGTGGCACGTGCGGCGGCGACGCCCGAACAGGGCGAGCAATTGGGCGCGCAGCTGTTGGCCGCGTTGGAGCGTGCCGATGCCACCCAGGACAACGCGGCCGATGCGCGGCTCTCCAGCGTGATCACGGAGTTGAGCCTGTTCAAGCAGCAGCATGCCGGTGCGCGGGTGCCGGCGGCACTGGCCGAGAAGGCGCATGAGCGGGTTGCCGCGGCCGACGCGGCGGCCAGGACCCCTCACGAGCGACAGGCGACGATCAGCACAGCGGTGTACGTGCTGCGTGAGGTCGGCGACGACGCAGCGGCGGAAACGCTGCTGCTGGCCGAGCTGGATCGCAGCCAGACGCCGTATTACTACATGCCCGAGCTGGCTGAACTGGCCGAGGCGCGCGGCGACAAGGACGCGGCGCTGGACTGGCTGCGCAAGGCCTACGACGGCGCGCAGGGACCGGCGACGCGGGTGCAGTGGGGCGTGTTGTATGTGGAGGGGCTGGTGCGGTTGCGCCCCGAGGACAACGCGGCAATCGAACAGGCGACCGCGCAGGTGATCGCCGAACTGGATGCGCAGCCGGCCGGGTACCACCAGCGCACGCGGCAGCGCTTCGAGCGGTTGGCGGGCACGTTGCAGACCTGGAGCCGCGTCCACCACGGCCAGGACACGCTGGGCCGCCTGCAGGCGCGCATGGGCGAGACGTGCGCGAAGGCCGCGCCGGGCGCAGATGCCAGCGCCGCCTGCGACCGCTGGCTCAAGGGATAAGCAGCCTCAACAGGCGACCACGGAGAAACGCGTTGACCGGTAGTGCCGGCCGCTGGCCGGCTCTCGCCCCTGCCATGCTGCAGGGCCGCTATTTACCCTCGCAACGCCGCGCCACCGTCGACATACAGATCGCTCATGGCGATGTGGCCGGCCTGCTCGGAGAGCAGGAACATCACCGCCTGGGCGATGTCCGCCGGCGTGGCCAGTTTCCGTAGCGGAATGCCGGTCTTGTACGTATCGGGACTGCCGTCGATCACGCGCTGGGCGCCGTCGGCGTCCTCCCACATGCCGGTCTGCATGGCAGTGAGGGTGGATCCGGGCGCGACGATGTTGCAGCGGATGCCATGCGGGGCCAGTTCCAGCCCGAGGCACCGGGTGAACATGGTGGCTGCGGCCTTGGAAGCGGCATAGGCCGCCATGCCGTGGCGCGGAACACCGGCGGCATTGGAGCTGACGGTCACGATGGCGCCCTTGCGACGCGGCGTCATTACCCGCGCCAACGCACGGCAGACATGGAACACCCCGTCGGCGTTGACCGCGAAAACACGCCGCCATTGCGCGTCGTCGATCTGGTCCACCGTGCCCACTTGCAGCGCGCCGGCAACGTTGATGCCGAAGCCGATCGGGCCGAGCGTGGTCTCGGCCCAGGCGACCACTGCGTTCACGGCCGCCGCGTCGGTGACATCCAGCGACCGCACATGCAGGTTGGCGTGCGAAGGCAGCACCGGCACCGCAAGGTCGGTGGCGATCACCACGCTGCCGCTGTCCAGCAGCAGCTGCACCAGTGCCGCGCCGATCCCGCCGCCCGCGCCGGTAACCAGAGCGAGGGTGCCGTCGAATCCGGTCAGTTTCATGCGGACGTTTCCTTGGGTAGCGCACTTGCCGGGGGCGTATCCCAGCGCTGCAGATGGGTGGAGAGCCACGGCGCAAGCTGGGCCACGGCATCGCGGCCGGTCAGCTCTGCATGCAGGAACGGCAGTTCGAGCGCATCCACCTGCCCTGCATGCGCGTTCCACAGCGCGGATTGAAGATGGGGTCGCGCGGCGTGGTCGCGGCCAGCGCGAACGTGCCGCAGGCGACCGGTGTAGGGACGATGGTGATGTTCGCGGATCAGACCATTGGTGCCGGTGACCGCACGCACCACGCCATCCAGTACCGCATCGGGCAAGTTGCCCAGCGCGCTGTCGCCACGGCGCAGGAACGCCAGAATGCGCGCGCGACTGTCCAGCTCGGGATGCGCATCGGGGTCGTGTCCTGCAATGGCCAGTAATGCGCGCAGCGCGGCCACGGGGTCGGGCGCGGGTTCGGCGCGCCAGCATTCGCTCGGGTAGGCATCCAGCAGCACCAGCTCGCCCACCTGACGACCGACGGCCTGCAGGCGAACTGCCATGGCCTGGGCGATGATGCCGCCCACCGACCAGCCCAGCAGGTGGACGGCGCCTTCGGGCTGGACCGACAGCACGCGATCCACATAGCTGGCCGCAAGCGCGTCGATGCTGTCCGGTAGCGGCTGTGCGGTGTCCAGTGCGGGCGACTGCAGGCCGTGGACGTCGCGGGCCGGCTGCAGGGCGCGGGCGAGGTCACGATAATTCCAGGCGATGCCACCGGCGGGGTGCACCACGAACAACGGTGCCCTGCCCGGCTCGCCACTGGCCAGGCGGATCAAGGGCGCCAAGCCATCGTCGGTCTCGGCGGTGGGCGCGTCCAGCAGTGCGGCCAGGCCCGCCACGGTGGGGTGGGCGAACACCGCGCCGAGGCCCGGGTCGCGCTGCCAACGGTGCTGGATGGCCAGCAGCAGGTGCACCGCGGACAGCGAATCGCCGCCGAGACTGAAGAAGTCGGCGTCGGCACTGATCGGCGCCTCCCGCCCCAAGACCTGCGAGAACAGCGCGGCCAATACCTGCTCGGTTTCCGTGTACGGCGCACGGCCGTCCTGCGCGTGCAGCGGGGGCGCGGGCAGCGCGTTGCGATCAAGCTTGCCGTTGGCGGTCACCGGCCACTGCTCGACCACGACCAGCGCGCTGGGCAGCATGTAGTCCGGCAGGCGTGCGGCAATGCCGCTACGAATGCGGTCGATGTGGAGGCCCTCGCCAGAGACGTAGCCGACCAGGCGGCGCTCGCCCGGCCGGTCCTCACGCAGCAGCACTTCCGCACGGGTCACCCCGAGCTGCGAACGCAGCGCGGCGTCGATTTCGCCCAGCTCGATGCGCAGACCGCGCAGCTTGACCTGGTGATCGCTGCGGCCCAGGTACTCCACCGCGCCGTCGCTGCGCCACCGGGCGACATCGCCGCTGCGGTACAGCCGGCCGCCGGCCACGTGCGGATCGTCCAGGAAGCGTTCGGCGGTGAGATCGTCGCGGCCGAGGTAGCCGCGTGCCAGTTGCACCCCGCCCAGGTACAAGTCGCCGGGTACGCCGGGCGGCAGCGCACGCAGCTGCGCGTCGAGCACGTAGAGCCGCGTGTTCCAGACCGGATGACCGATCGGCACCGGGTGGGAGCGATCGTCGCGGCTGGCGGGCCATGCGCTCACGTCCACGGCGGCTTCCGTGGGCCCGTAGAGATTGTGCAGTTCCGCATCGACGGTGGCGTGGAAGCGATCGCGCAACGACGGCTCCAGCGCTTCGCCGCTGGTGAACACCCGGCGCAGTGTCAGGCCCTGCGCGGCAGGAACCGCGAGGAATGCATCCAGCATCGAGGGCACGAAATGCACGGTGGTGATGGCCTGTTCGCGGATCAGCGTGGCCAGCAGGGTCGGATCACGGTGTGCCTCGGGCGCGGCGATCACCAGCGTGGCCCCGCACAGCAACGGCAGGAAGAACTCCCAGACCGACACATCGAAGGTCGCCGGGGTCTTCTGCAGAATGCGCTCGTCGCTGCCGACGCTGTAGTGACCGCGCATCCATTGCAGCCGGTTGACGATGGCGCGGTGTTCGATCAGCACGCCTTTTGGATCCCCGGTCGAGCCGGAGGTGTAGATGACGTAGGCCGCGTCCTGCGGGTGCACCGTATCGACCAGTGTGGCGTCGTCCGTATCGTTCCACGCCTGCGGGGACAAGACCGCCAAGCCGGGGAAACGGGCGGCATCCTCGRCCTCTGCCAGGACGCAGACCGGCTGCGCGGACGCGAGTATCCGCGCCAGTCGTGCATCGGGATGGGCCAGGTCGACCGGCAGGTAGGCCGCGCCCGCCCGCAGCACGGCCACCAGCGCCACGACCAGATCCAGCGAACGGGGCAATGCGATCACCACCCGCGACTCGCGCGCCGCGCCCAGCGCCTGCAACTGCAACGCCAGGGCCCGGCTGCGGCGTTCCAGCGCGGCGTAGCGCATCGTCTGGCCCGCGAACGCCAGCGCAATGGCCCTCGGGTGGGTCTGCATCGCGTTCGTCAGCAAGGCGCTCAGCGATATGTCCGGCAGGGCCTGCGCGGTCGCGTTGACCTCGTATAGATAGCGCTGCGCTTCGGCCGGGGTGGCCAGGGCAATATCGTCCATGCGCCCGTCGCGCTCGTGCACGTCCAGTGCCGCGGCGATGAAATGCAGCAGCCGATCGGCATGCGCACCTACCTGCGCGGCGTCGTAAAGGGTTGGGTTGGCTTCGATTTCCAGGTCCAGCAGTGTGCTGCCATCCCCCCGGAATCCGAACGTGATGTCGTCCACCGGACCGGTACCCAGCACCTCCAGCCGGGTCTGCACACCCGCCAGCGGCAGCGGCCGATAGAACGGCTGCACGTTGACCATCGGGCCGTGCAGGCGGCGTTGGCCACCGATCAGTCCCAGGTCGCGGCGCAGCTGTTCGCCACGGTAGCGGCCRTGACGGCGGCCGCGCAGCAGGTCACGCGCGACCGTGCGGACAAAGCCGGCAACGCTGTCATCGGCCGCGCTCACGCGTAGCGGCAGCACATTCATCACCATGGCCGGCACCCGTGCCGACACGCTGCCCAGCCGTCCCATGAACGGCACGCCCAGCACCACCTCGTCCAGCGCGCTGAAACGGCGGCAGTACGCAGCCGTCAGCGCGCTCAGCAGGTCCGGCCACGGTTGCCCGATCTGCTGCGCGACGGCCTGCACGCGAGCGCGCAACGCGTGCGGCACGTCGCTGACCAGGCGCAGCGCATCTGCGGCGGCGGCAGCGGCAATGCCTGTCAGCCCTTCCGCCGCAGGCGCGCCGGACAGGTACTGACGCCAGTACGCGCCATCGGCATCACGCCGCTCACTGCCTGCGTAGGCGGCGTCCTCGGCGATCACGGGCGCAAATGCAGCCAGCCCGGGATGTTCCCCACGGCTCCCGCCGTAAAGGGCGCAGACCCGCTCGCTGAAGAGCGCCATCCCGTAGCCATCGGTGGCCAAGTGATGCACGCGCAGGTACCACACGTACCGGTCGGTGCCGAGGACGAACAGGCAGTGCTGCGCCAGCCGGTCACGCGCAGGGTCCACCGCGTGCAACCGGTCCTGGTCCATCGCCGCGCGTGCCGCGGCGGCAGGATCGGCCTGCAAGCTCAGGTCCACCACGCGCATGGCGGGCACGTGGTCCGGGTCATGCCACTGCTGCGGCTGGCCATCGTCGCCCACGCTGAAGCGCAGCGCGAGCGCTTCTGCTTCGTGCGCGGCAGCATCCGCCGCGGCAACGAAGCTACGGACGTCGAGGGCGCCTTCCACCCACACCGCATGCGCGGTACTGAAGGCGGCCGGCGCGTCGGCCAGGCGCTGCGCATACCACAGGCCGGTCTCCGCCTCGGTCAGCGGGTAACGCTGCGCGGCTTCATGCACCTGGTCCACGCGTGCGTTCATGCGCGGTCGGCGCTGGCCTGCAGCCGCTGCACCACGCCCCACCAGCCGGCCAGCGTGGCGTGCTCGGCAAGATGGCTGAACTCCAGCGGGATCCCGCTCTCGCCCCACGCCAGCACCAACCCCAGCACCCGCATCGAATCCAGCCCCAGGTCGATCAGGTTGTCCTCATCGCCAATGGTCTCCGGCGCTTCGCCAAGCATGCCGGCCACATCGATGCGCATGCGTTCAAGGTCGAGGGCGACTGCGCGCGTATCGGGGCTCATGCCAGGGTCTCCAGCAGCTGGTCGGTGGTCAAGGGCACGCCGCAGGTCCGCGCGATCAACTGCATCGCCATATCGTGATCGGCACGGGAGAAATCGGCCACGGCATCGGCCGCGATGAAGGCTTCGATATCGCGCTGGAAGGCCTCGCTCACCGTCGCCGCGCAGCCGATATGCGCGTACACGCCGGTGACCAGCAACTGGTCGCGGCCGCGCGCACGCATCATTGTTTCCAGGTTGCTGCGCTGGAACGCGCTGTAGCGGTGCTTGACCAGTATGTGGTCGCCCGCCGCCGGGGCCAGCGCAGCGAGGATCGTTTCGTGTTCCGGCGTGGCGTGCATGCCCGGCCCCCACAGATCGGCCTGCAGGCCACGGTCGCGGCGATCCTGGTTGCCCCGCTGTGCGGTGTAGAACACCGGAATGCCGCGGGCACGGCAGTGCCGCAGCAGGCGGGCGGTGTTGGCCACGGCCGGCGCCAACGGTGCCGCGTCGGCGTTGAATGCACCCAGAAAGTACTGCTGCATGTCGTGCACCAGCAGCGCCAGGCGCTCGCTGCGCGGCTGCCAGGCACCGCGCGGGGACGGCAGCTCGTTGGCCAGCGGCGGGGAATAGTCGGCAATCCTCGGCAGCGCCATCAGCGCGGTCCTCCTGTTTGTTGGATGTAACGTTCGCGCAGTTGCGCGCGCAGTTCGCGACGGCTGATCTTGCCGACCGCCGTGGTGCCGAACGCCTCGACGAACACCACCTGGTCGGGCACCTTGAACGCGGCCAGGCCACGTCCACGCACCCAGGCCTTGAGGCTGGCTGCCGTCGGCGGGGTATTTCGTGCGATCACGAATGCGCAGCTGCGCTCGCCCAGGTAGGGATCGGGCATGGACACCACCGCCGCATCGAACACCTCGGCGTGCGCCAGCAGATGGTCTTCGATCTCTTCGGCGGAGATCTTCTCGCCGGCCCGGTTGATGTGGTCACCTGCCCTGCCCTGCACCACCAGGTAGCCACCGGCCAGCTGCTGCACCCTGTCACCGGTGCGGTAATAGCCGTCTTCGGTGAACGAGCGCGCATTGGCCGCCGCATCGTTGTGGTAGGCACGGATCGTATACGGGCCGCGGGTGAGCAGATGGCCGACGGCGCCCTCGGCGACCGGATGGCCGTTGTCATCGACCACCAGTACCTCGTCGTCGGGCGAGATCGGTCGGCCCTGCGTGCCCACCACCACGTCCTGCGGGTCGTGCAGCCGCGTGTAGTTCACCAGCCCTTCGGCCATGCCGAACACCTGCTGCAACTGGCAGCCCAACGCATCGATCACGCGCCTGGCCGCTTCCGGCACCAGCTTGGCGCCGCCCACCTGCAGCACGTTCAGGCTGGACAGATCATGCGTCGTACTCCCGGCGGCCTGGGCCCACAGCAGCGCCAACGGTGGCACCAGACCCACACAGGTGACGCCTTCGCGCGCGATCAACGGAAACGCTACATCCGGTCCCGGTCCCGGGCTGAGTACCACCCGCGCACCGGCGTACAACGCACCGAAGAAACCGGGCGAGCTCATCGGGAAGTTGTGCGCGGCCGGCAGCGCGACCAGGTACACGCTGTCGCGGTCGATACCGCAGATGCCGTTGCTGGCACGGAACGAATAGATGTAGTCGTCATGCGTGCGCGGGATCAGCTTGGACAACCCGGTGCTGCCACCGGACAGCTGCAGGAACGCGACCGACTGCGGGTCCGGATCGGCCGGCAGCTGCGAGACGTCCCCCTGCAGCGCCGCTACGGCACTGAACTCAGCCGCGTCGCCGACGATCAGCACATGCTGCAGCGTCGGCACCGCGGTCTGCAGTTCACGTGCGAGGGTGCGGTAATCGAAGCCGTCATGGCCGGAGGCGGCGACGTAACCGCGTGCCTGCGCCTTGCGCACGAAGTGGGTCACCTCGGTGATGCGATGCGCGGGCAGCGCGTACACCGGGATCAATCCGGCACGCATCAGCCCGCAGGCCACCGTCACAACTTCGGGAACATTCCCCAGCTGCACCACCACGCGGTCGCCCGGCACCAGTCCGGCAGCGAGCAGGCCCGCGCCGATCCGGCCGGCTTCCTGCCACAACCCGGCGTAGCTCAGGCGGACCCCGCCCGCCACCACCGCGATGTCGTCGGCAAAGCGTGCGGCGCGATCACGCAGGAAACCAGGGAAGGTTTCGCCACGCCAGTAACCCGCAGCGCGATAGCGGGCGACCAGCGCCGCCGGCCAGGTCTGGCACAGCGGCATCAGCGCAGATTCGTCCACGTCGTTCATCAGCAACTCCATTGACTCATGCAGAAGGCACGTGGTCGACGCCGAGGGCGTTCAACAGCGCGCCGAATTTCGCGGCGGTTTCGGCCACTTCCAATGCGGGCTCGGAGTCGGCGACGATCCCGGCCCCGGCATAGATCCGCGCCTGCCGGCCCTGCACGCGCGCGCAGCGGATCGCCACGTACCAGTCACCGTCGCCGTCGGCATCGGTCCAGCCCACTGCGCCGGCGTAGAAACCGCGCGGCACCGGTTCCAAGGCGCAGATCGTATCCAGCGCGAGCTGGCGTGGCGTGCCGCACACCGCCGGAGTGGGATGCAGGGCCGCCACCAATGCGGCCACCGGCGTGGCGGCATTGCTCAGCGTCGCCTCGATGCGCGTGCCGAGATGCCACATCGTCGCAGTGGCATGCAGCGACGGGCGCGCATCGGCCTCGACATGAGTGCACCACGGCGCCAGCGCGGTGACGATGGCCTCGACCACGTGGCGGTGCTCGTCGTGGTCTTTCGCCGAGCCCAGCAGGGCCTGCGCGGTGCGCGCATCCTCCGCGGGATCGGCACTGCGCCGCGCCGATCCGGCCAGCGGATGCGAAAGCACCCGCGTGCCACGACGCGACACCAGCAGCTCCGGGGTAGCGCCGACCAGCCAGGCGGKCGGCTCCGGCCCGTCGATCGGCAGCGGCACCAGATAGGTGGCCACGCTCGGATCGTGGCCCAGTCGCGCGGCCAGCTCGCGCGGTGCGATGGGCTGCCCACTGTGCAGGTGCAGGCTGCGCGCCAGCACCACCTTGTGCAGGTCCGGCGCGGGCTGTTGCAACCGGGTCAACGCCTGGCGCACGGCATCGGCATAGTGCTGCGCGCTCGGCTCGGCGCTGACACTGCCGGAAAAACGCGGCACCGGCGGTGCCGGCAGTGCCGCCGCAGGCGCCAGCCACTCCGGCTGATGCAGCGCATCGTCGGCCTGTGGGTCGAACGGCAGCGCCCCCACCAGCAACGGCAGTCCGGCATGCGGCGCGGCAAAGAACGCGGCGACCCGCGCGGCCAGGCTGGCGGTACCACCACCGGGCAGGCGTGCGCGGCAACCGCGCGCATCCAGCGAACGCAGCGGCGCGCGCAGCAGGAACTGCGCCGTGGCCGCCGCCTCGTCCACGCCGCCGCCGTCTTCGTCGCGCTGCGCACGCGCCTGCAGGCTGTCGTTCATGCCGTCACCGCCATGCGATGGCGCATTGCCGCGATGGAGAGCACCAGCAGCAGCACGCCCACCAGCACATACGGTGCACTCGGCCGCCATTGGTACAGCAGCGTGCCCAGCATCGGCCCGATCACCATGCCCAGGCCCTGCACCGACGCCACCGTGCCCGCCGCCGCGCCCTGCTCGTGGGCCTGCACCGAATCGGCGGCAAGCGCCTGGAACGACGGAAACACGAAGCCCATGCCGAACGCCGCGACGGCGTACGCCAACAACAGTTCCCAGCGCGCATCCACCAGCGCAACCGACGCAAAGCCCATCGCCGAGATCAACGCGCCGATGGCGATCCAGCGGCGCGGCGATACGCCGCCGAGCTTCATCACCAACACCTGCGCCAGGATCAGGCCCACCCCTACGGCGGTGAGGGCCAGGCCAGCCGCCTGCGCGCCATCGGTCGGCGACAGCTGCAACCGGTCGATGGCAAAGAATCCAACCGTCACCTGGGCGATGGTCACCGACACCATCGCCGCGAAGACCGCCAGGATCGGCAGGCGCAGGCGTGCATCGGTCCAGCCCAGGCGCTGACGCGGTCCGGTCGCCGCCGTCGCGGCCACCGGCGCGTCGGCCGGCAACCGCCACGCGATCACCGCCAGCGACAGCAGCGGCAGCAACGCGGCGACATACAAGGTCAACGACAGCTGATGGAAGGCGATCCAGCCCGCAGCGGCCGGCCCGATCACCATGCCCAGCGCATTGGCGCTGCCGAGTTTGGCCATGGCCGCAGCGCGTTGCCCGGGCGCGGCACCATCGGCCACCATCGCCGCTGCCGTGGGCGGCACCGCGGCGTAGAACAACCCCACCAGCGCCCGCGTCCCCACCAGCACCACCACCGACAGCCACAGCGCCGGCGGCCGGGCCAGCGCGGCATCGACGAATACCGCCATGACCACGTAGATCACCACGTAAGCGGCCAGCGCGATCAGCAGCACGCGCTTGCGCCCGATCCGGTCGCTCAACGTGCCCCAACGGCGTGCGGACAGCATCCACAACACGCCGGCGGCGGTCACCGACAAGCCGGCATGCCATTCGGCCAGGCCCAGCAGACGCACCACCGGGCCCACCACCGCCACGAAGGCCATCATCGCCATCGTGCCGGTCAGGGCGGCGAACACCAGGGCCGGTAAACCGGGTACTACCGAACGCTCACGCATGGACCACCACCGCCAATCAGAGGAAGGGCGCGCGGCGCGGCGGCGCGGCGCGTCGAATCGATCGGCTTGGGCGATCAAGGTCGCCTTGGCTATCCATTCAAATGATAACAGGTCGCATTCGCAGGTGCCCGCACAGGGTGATGCGGCGTTCAGCACATTGACGGCGATCAACCCGCACACACATCGGCCCGACTAAGCTGGATCCACCCCACCCCGGCACTCTGCAATGGCGTCACTTCCCCCCATCACCGCCCTGCCCGGCATCGTCGCCGATATCGCGCAGGGGCTGTCGGTACAGATCATCAGCCTCACCGGCGAAATCTGGAGCGGCGACGTGCGCGAGATCAGCCTGCCCGGCAGCGAGGGTCGCTTTGGCGTATTGGCGCAGCACGCACCGCTGCTGGCCACGTTGCGCGAAGGCATGGTCTCGGTGTTTCCGCTCGCCGCCGAGCCGCCGTTGCATGTCTATGTGTCCGGCGGACATGTCGAAGTGCAGCCGGGCAAGGTGATCGTGCTGGCCGATCTGGGGCTTCGCAGCGAAAACCTGGACGACGCCCGCGCCCGCGCCGCACGCGAGGCCGCCACCTCGCCAATGGCCGCCGAACTAACCAATCCGGACAACGCCAAGGTGCATGCCGAACTGGCCTGGCAACGGGGACAGCAACTGCGCGCGTTGCCCTGGAAGTAGCCCCCGCGCCATCGGCAGGGACGCCGTGAACCGACCCACGGTCGGCCCCTGCGTGCTGGCGTTTTTTCAGGTGGCGCCCCGCCCGCACGGCTGCGGCGTTTGGTCACGTCCGGCGCGTCATCAACCCAACATATGATGTTGACGATGAGGCAGACCCACACTATGTTGTGTTCATCGGCTCCCCGCTTCCGCCAGGCCCGGTTCCTCGTCGCGCCCCCGCAGACCGCTCCGGTCGCAGGGCGTGACCACCCGAACGGCGCCTGGTTGCGAGAGCGTTGCCCGGACACATCCGGGGATGATCCCCCTGCCTCCATGACGCCCGCCCGGCCGTCGCGATGCCTGTATCGCGACGCGACAACTGCGCACCGCATGGATTTCCGATGATCAACGACGACACCCCGCTCTCCGCACCCTCCGCCTCCTTCGATCACACCGCCCCGCTCGGCGGCGATGGTCTGTGGATCACCAAGGAAGGCGGCAACCGCCGCATGCCCTTCGACCCGCCGCGACTGCTGCGCTCCATCCAGGGGGTACACGCAGAATTTCCGCAGCTGGACCTGGCCGACTACCAGCGGGCCGTGCTGGCACTGGTGCACCGCCGCGAACAGCTCGCTGCCGATGAACTGGTCGACCTGCTGATCCGCGAGGCCGAGTCGCGCATCGACCTGGTCGCGCCGGACTGGGAGCACTTCGCCGCACGGCTGTACCTGCGCCGGCTGTACAAGCGCGCCAGCAAGAATCGCTTTTACGATGCCAGCCTCAAGTACGGTTCCTACGTCGGCCTGCAGGAGAGCCTGGCCGACCGCAACGTGTACTCCATCGACATCCTCAAGGCCTATTCCAAGGAGGAACTGGAAGAGGCCGGGCGCATGATCGAGCCAGACCGCGACCTCCTGTTCGCCTACAACGGGCTGTACCTGCTGGCCACGCGCTACCTGGCCACCGACCACTCGCGCGCGGTCTATGAGCTGCCGCAGGAGCGTTGGCTGACCATCGCGCTGTACCTGATGCAGAACGAACACCTCAGCGGCGACCGCACCCGCGCACGGCGCATGCGCCTGGTGCACGAGGCGTACTGGGCGCTGTCGCACCTGTACATGACCGTGGCCACCCCGACCCTGGCCAACGCCGGCAAGGTCGGCGGGCAGTTGTCGTCGTGCTTCATCGACACCGTCGACGACAGCCTGCAGGGCATCTACGACTCCAACACCGATGTTGCCCGCGTATCCAAGCACGGCGGCGGCGTGGGCGCCTACCTGGGCTACGTGCGCTCGGCCGGCGCGGCCATCCGCGGCGTGGCCAACTCCTCCGGCGGCGTGGTGCCGTGGATCAAGCAGCTCAACAACACCGCGGTCAGCGTCGACCAGCTCGGCCAGCGCAAGGGCGCCATCGCGGTGTACCTGGACGTCTGGCATCGCGACATCGAGGCCTTCCTCGACCTGCGCCTGAACAACGGCGACCAGCGCCTGCGCGCGCACGATGTGTTCACCTCGGTATGCCTGCCGGACCTGTTCATGGAGGCGGTGGAACGGCGCGGCGACTGGTATCTGTTCGATCCGTACGAAGTGAAGCGGATCAAGGGCTGGTACCTGCAGGACGTCCACGATGAGCAGCGCGGCCAGGGCAGTTTCCGCGAACGCTATGCCGAGGTCGTCGCCGACGAACGCATCAGCCGTCGCACGATCAAGGCCATCGACCTGTTCAAGCGGATCATGGTCAGCCAGCTGGAAACCGGCAACCCCTTCATGTTCTACCGGGACGAAGTGAACCGGATGAATCCCAACAAGCACGCCGGCACGGTGTACTCCAGCAACCTGTGCACCGAGATCCTGCAGAACATGAGTCCGACCCGGCTGATGCAGGAAATGATCAGTGGCGACCAGATCGTCACCACCCGCCAGGCCGGCGATTTCGTGGTGTGCAACCTGTCCTCGATCAATCTTGGTCGTGCGGTCACCGCCGCGCCGGACCTGCTGTCCAGCGACGTGCTTGAGCGGCTGGTGCCGATCCAGGTACGCATGCTCGACAACGTCATCGACCTCAACCAGTTGCCGGTTCCGCAGGCCACCATCACCAACCGCAAGTACCGCGCGATCGGCTTGGGCACCTTCGGCTGGCACCATCTGCTGGCACTCAAGCAGATTGACTGGAACGACGCGCAGGCCGAGGACTACGCCGACAGCCTCTACGAGCGCATCAACTACCTGGCCATCCAGGCCAGCATGCGTCTGGCCGAAGAGAAGGGCCGCTACAGCGCCTTCCTTGGCAGCGACTGGCAGACCGGCGAGTACTTCCGTGCCCGCGGCTACGACAGCCCCGCCTGGCAGGAACTGGCCGCGCAGGTGAGCGTGCACGGGCTGCGCAACGGCTGGCTGCTGGCGGTGGCACCGAACATGAGTACCGCGCAGATCGCCGGCTCCAGCGCCTCGATCGACCCGGTATACGGCGCGTTCTACTACGAAGAGAAGAAGGACTTCCGCCGCCCGGTCGCCGCCCCCGGGTTGTCCCTGGACACCTACCCGTACTACGAAAAGGGCGCCTACCGCCTGGACCAGTTCGCCAGCATCCGCCAGAACGCACGCCGCCAGCGCCACGTGGACCAGTCGATCAGCTTCAACCTCTACGTGCCCAGCACCATCCGCGCCAGCACCCTGCTCGCACTGCACATGAGCGCCTGGCGCGAAGGCCTGAAAACCACGTATTACGTGCGCTCCAACGACATCGACATCACCGAATGCGACTGGTGTGGCAGCTGACGACCGCAGGTCGTCAGCGGTAGTGCCGGCCGCTGGCCGGCAACCAGGCACAGCCCGTCAACGGTAGTGCCGGCCGCTGGCCGGCAGCC
>NZ_JBFULB010000067.1:0-15702 GCF_056400545.1 Stenotrophomonas sp. P5_A8
CCGTATCGTCCGATGCCATGGGCGTCTACCCGGACAAGAACGTGGCCGAATCGCTGCAGCGCCTGCCCGGCGTCAGCGTCACCCGCGACCAGGGCGAAGGCCGTTTCGTGGTCATCCGCGGGCTGGATGCCAACCTCAACAGCGTCAGCGTCGATGGCATCGCCATCGGCACCCCGGAGGATTCCAGCCGCGCCGCGCCGCTGGACGTGATTCCCTCCGATTCGACCGAACGCCTGCGCGTGGTCAAATCACCCACCCCGGACATGCCCGGCGATGCCATCGGCGGTGCGATCCTGGTTGAGTCGGCGTCGGCCTTCGACCGCGAAGGCCGCAACCTGCGCGGCAAGATCGAAGCCAGCCACCAGCAGCTGTCCGGCAACACCAGCCCGAAGGCGGCCATCAACTACAGCGAAGTGTTCGCCGATACCTTCGGCGTGGCGCTCGGCGTGAACTACCAGAACCGCAAGTTCGAATCGGACAACACCGAAGTGGAGTACGGCACGTTCGACGGCGGCGCCGACGATGACCTGTTCGCCAACAGCCTGCAGCGCCGCAAGTACGAGATCGAGCGCAAGCGTATCGGCGCCAACCTCAACCTCGACTGGCGGCCCAACGAGGACAGCCGCTACTACCTGCGCACGCTGTACAGCCAGTTCGATGATGCCGAAACCCGCCAGCGCACCCTCTTCAACGTCGGCGACGGCGAGGTGACCGCACTGGGCAACCATCAGTACCGCATCGATGACCTGCCCGCCGATGCGATCCAGAAGCGCATGCGCTACCGCACCAAGAAGGAAAACACCTTCGCCGCCAGCCTGGGCGGCGAGAATCGCCTCAGCGGCGCGGTGCTGGATTACAAGGTCGGCTACACCCGCACCGAAGAACGCGTCAACGACGAGATGGAAGCGCGCTTCGAATACGCCGGCTATGACACCAGCGCCACCGTCGACCAGCGCAGCCGCGTACCCGGCCTTACCCTCGGCGATGCCGGCTGGATGGACAACGGCAACTACGACGTCGACCGCGTCGTGCTTTCGCCCAAGCGCGTGGACGATGAGGAGCGCAGCGCGCAGGTCAATCTGCGTTTCGACGGCGACAACACCAGTTATAAGTTCGGCCTGCTCGGCCGGTGGCGCGACCGCAACGCCGATACCGACGAGCGCGAACTGCGGGTCGGTCCGGACATCGCGTTGTCGGACTGGACCACTGCCAGCCCGGACCATCGCGGCGGCAGTCTCGGCCAGGGCATGAGTTCGGATGCCATGCGCCGTTACTGGGCCCAGCACGGCGCCCAGTACAGTGCGCGCCCACAGGACGCCGGCGGCAACGCGCTCACCTCGCTGGAAGAGGACTACACCGCCAGCGAAGACATCTTCGCCAGCTATGCGATGGGCACCTGGGATATCGGCGCGCTGCGCATCATCGGCGGCGTGCGCGTGGAAAATACCCAGTTCACCGCCACCGGCAACAGTGTCGACGTGGCCAGCAATGGCCGCAGCTACACGGTCACCCCGCTCAGCGTGAGCCGCAGCTACACCAACGTGCTGCCCGGCCTGCACCTGCGCTATGACGCCGGCGACGACTGGGTGCTGCGCGCGGCCGCCAACAAGACCGTGTCGCGGCCGTCTTTCGGCGACATCGCCCCGCGCGTCGGCCTGAGCCGGGGCGATGAAGAAGTGCGGATCGGCAACCCGCAGCTGGACCCGTACGAATCCAACAACCTCGATCTGTCGGTGGAGAAGTACATCGGCAGCACCGGTATCATCTCGCTGGGCCTGTTCCACAAGTCGATCGACGGCTACATCGTCAACACTGTGAGCAACAATGATCCGGCGTATCCGGGTTACGAGGTCACCCGCGTGATCAACGGCGAGAAGGCCAACGTCACCGGGGCCGAGTTCAACTGGCAGCAGCAGCTGGCGTTCCTGCCGGCCGGTTGGGACGGGCTGCTGGTCGGCGCCAGCGGCACCTGGCTGGACACCGATTTCGATCCGGGCGTAGCCGGTCGCGAGCGTGACGACTTCATGCTGCCGCGTGCGTCCAAGCATGTGTACAGCGCGCACATCGGCTACGAGAAAGATGCCTTCAGTACCCGCCTCGCCGCGGTGTACCGCAGCGAGTATCTGGACACGCTCGGGGACAGCCGCGCCTACGACATCTACGTGGCGCCCAACACCCAGCTGGATTTCAGCCTGGACTACAAGTTCACCCCGAACGTGAGCGTCTATTTCGAGGCGCAGAACCTGCTCGACAAGCCGCTGGAGCTGTATCAGGGCACGCGCTCGCGTACGTTGCAGATGGAAGAATACGGTCGCACCTATGCGCTCGGCCTGAAGGTGGCCCTGTGAGGCGCGCACGCCCTGTCATCGGCCTGTTGAGCCTGGCCCTGTTGGCGGCCTGCCGGCACGGTGCTGCGCCGGCACCGGTTGCGCCAGCGGCCGATGCCGCCCGCGCGGTGAGCACGGTAGCCGAAGCCTTCCTGACCCCGATGACGCCGGCCGACAACATCGACTCGCCAGCCAGCTGGACCACCGCCGATGGGCATCAGTGGCTGATCGCCACCGCCAAGGCCACCGACAAGCTGGTGGTGTACGACGGCCAGACCGGTGCACACCTGCGCGACGTCGGCAGCACCGGCACCGCACCGGGCCAGTTCGTCCGCCCCAACGGCATCGCCGTGGTCGATGACGTGGTGCTGATCGTGGAGCGCGACAACCACCGCGTGCAGGTCCTGCAACTGCCCGACTTCACCCCGCTGGGCGTGTTCGCCGCCGACGACCTGCGCAAGCCCTACGGGCTGTGGGTCAACAAGCAGCGGGAGGGTTACGAGGTTTACGTGACCGACTCCTACGACGCTGGCGAGGATGCGCAGGGCAACGACGGGCTGCCGCCGCTGGCCGAACTGGACAAGCGCGTGCGCCGCTACGCGCTCAGCGTGAAGGGCGGTGCGCTGGATGCCCGGCTGGTGTCCAGCATCGGCGACACCAGCGAGGCCGGCGCGCTGCGCGTGGTCGAATCGATCTGGGGCGACCCGGCCAACGACCGCCTGCTGATCGCCGAGGAAGACGAAACCTACGCCAGCGAGATCAAGGTCTACACGCTGGACGGCCGGTTCACCGGCACCACCTTTGGACGCGATGCCTTCAAGGCGCAGGCCGAAGGCGTGATGCTGCGTACCTGYGGCAAGGACGGCTGGTGGATCACCACCGAGCAGGGCAAGCAGCGCAGCGTGTTCCACCTGTTCGACCGGCATACCTTCAAGCACGTTGGCGCGTTCCAGGGCAACAAGGTGGCCAACACCGACGGCATCTGGCTGGACCAGCATGCCTCCACGCGTTTCCCGCACGGCGTGCTGTACGCGGTGCACGACGACCAGGGCGTGGTCGCCTTCGACTGGGCCAGCGTGGCCAGGCAGTTGTCGTTGCCGCTGGAGTGCGCGCCATGAGGCGCACGCCCATGGCCAGCGCGACCGTGCTGCTGGCGTTGCTGCTCGGCAGCGCCCCGCTGATCGCGAACAGCGCGGACACCGTCGCCGAGCCGAACACGCAGGTGCCGACGGGCAACCTCCATTACGCCGCCAGTGGCTTCCCGGACCGGATCGTGGCCTCGCCCGCACAGGACGCCGCGCGCGGTTTCGGCGTGTCGTGGCGGACCGACACGACGGTCGGCACGCCGGTGCTGGAGTGGGTGCTGGCCGGCGATTCGCCCGATGTTGGCCGCGTCACCCGCATCACCGCCAGCACCCGCGTGCTGGACACCGAGAACGGCAGCGCGCATTACCACCGCGCCGATGTCAGCGGACTGCAGCCCGACACGCTGTACCTGTGGCGCGTGCAGGGGCAGGCCACGTGGAGTGCCTGGAACCAGCTGCGCACCGCCGGCAGCGCTACCCAGGCGCTGACCCTGCTGTACTTCGGCGATACCCAGAACAAGAACCTCAGCCATGTCTCGCGGGTACTGCGCGCCGGTCTCAAGGCCGCCCCGCAGGCGCGCCTGAGCCTGTTCGCCGGCGACCTGGTCAGCGGCGGCGACGGCCAGGACGACAGCGAGTGGGGTGAGTGGTTCGCCGCCGCGGGCTGGCTGCCGCAGGAAACCGCCGTCGCCCCGGCGATCGGCAACCATGAGTACGTCGAGGAGTTCGAAGACACCCCGCAGGAACGTCGCGTGCTCGGTCGCCATTGGCCGGTGACCTTCGCGCTGCCGCGCAACGGCGTGGACGCGGCCGATACCAGCACCTACTGGTTCGACTACCAGGGCGTGCGCATCGCGGTGCTGGATGGCACCTCGGCACTGGACCTGGGGACCGCGCAGGCGCAGGCCGTCTGGCTGGACAAGGTGCTGGCCGACAACCCGCACCCGTGGAGCATCGTGCTGCTGCACCAGCCCTTCTACTCGCCGCGCGAAGGTCGCGAGAACGCCGAACTGCGTGACGTGCTGCTGCCGGTGGTGCGCCGCCATCAGGTCGATCTGGTGCTGCAGGGGCACGACCACACCTATGGCCGTCGTGGCGAAGGGCAGGGCGCGACCCCGCAGTTCATCGTCACCGTGGCCGGGCCGAAGCAGTACCGGTTGTCCGATGCCGCACGTGCCAGCATGGCGCCGGTCGGCGAGGACACCCAGTTGTTCCAGGTGTTGAACATCGACCCGCAGCACCTGCGCTATGAAGCGCGCACCGTCACCGGCCGGCTCTATGATGGCTTCGAGCTGACCCGCAGCACCGATGGCCGCAAGCACAAGACCGAGCTGACGCAAGGACGCATCGCCCCCCGTGACTGCACGCGCGCGCAGACCCTCAAGGGCCGCGCCGACCGTTGCTGGGAATGACCCCCGGGCCGGGCCGCCTCCACGCGCCCGGCCGCTGCTGGAGACGATGATGATCGACACGCGACGCGTAATTCCCCTGGGCGCCATCGCCGCCGCATTGCTGCTGCTCGCGGGCGCCAGTGCCGCCACCAATGCGGTGCTGCACCCGTTCCTGGCCGCCCAGCCCAGGGAAGCACCGGAGGAGGTCAACCTGGCCGTGGAGATCCCGGCCGGCAGCTTCACCAAGTATGAAATCAAGGAGGACGGACTGGTCCATGTGGATCGCTTCCAGTCCATGCCGGTGGCCTATCCGGCCAACTACGGCTCGATGCCACGCACGCTGGCCGGCGACAACGACCCGCTCGATGCGCTGGTGCTCACCCGTGAGCCGTTGCACCCCGGGGTGATCGTGCGCTTCCGCCCGATCGGCTTCCTGAAGATGGTCGATGGCGGCGAGCACGATGAAAAAGTCATCGGCGTGCCCACCGACAAACTCGACCCCACCTACGCCAACATCCGCGACCTGCACGACCTGCCGCTGATCGAACGCCAGCGCATCGAGGCGTTTTTCCGCGTCTACAAGGACCTGCCCGAGGGACGCAATCCGGTGCAGCTCAATGGCTGGGGCAATGCGGCCGACGCCAAGGCCTTGATCCGCGCGTCGATGCAGCGTTTCGAGCGCAAGCAGCAGCGCCAGAAGGGCGATTGACCGCGACGCGCGCGTTGTATGATCCGCGCTTGGGGCTCGGGGAAACGACGCAATGGCGAAGGCGCGCTGGGTAGAGGGGCTGGGGATCACCTTGCTGGTGCTGGAACTGCTGTTGCTGGCGGTGCCGGTCACCGTGCTGGATGGATTCGGCCTGCTGGTGTTGGCCTACCCGAACCCGCATCCCGACCACGCGCCGATGCTGATGGGGGTGGTGGTGGCCACGGTCGCGCTGATCGGTTTCTGGCGGCTGACCGTCGGCTTCCTGCTCGATGGCCTCAGCCTGAAGCGCGTCCCGGCCTGGGCGCGTTGGAGTGCCGGCAGCGGCGCGTTGCTGTGCCTGCTCGCCCTGCTGGTGGCCGCCATCTTCGACCGGTTTACCGCCTGGGCGCTGGTGGGTGTTTTCGGTCTGCCGGTGATGGTGCCGCTGTGTCATATGCTCGCCGTTTCCCGGGGCCAACCAACGCCACCGCCATTGCCGTGAGCGAGGTCAATCGCGCGCGGCGACGGCCTTGTCCGCACGGCGTTTGAACACCGTCATTTCCTTCTGCGCCTGTTTGTCGCCGTTGCGTTGGGCCACGTCGATACCCTGTTGCCAGGCCTGAGAGGCGGCATGCGCATCGCCGGCGGCCAGCCACGCCTTGCCCAGCAGCTTCCAGCCGGCGGAGTAACCGGGGTCCTGCGCCACGCAGTGGAGCAGGTGCGAGGTCGCCCCTGCCGGATCGCCGGCCTCGAGCAGGCCCTTGCCCAGGCTGAAACGCAGCAGTGCGTYGTCGCGTCCGCTGTCGAGCATGCGTTGCAGTGCAGCTAGGTCCATGGCGGTGCTTTCGTGTCGGGGAGGTGGGGGCAGGCCTGCTTCACGGCGTCCCCTGGCCATCGATGCGTGCATAGCGGCCGCGATGGTAGGCCAGCGCCTCGCCGGGCGCGGCCTCGAAATGCGCGACGCGCCCGACGATCAGCAGATGGTCGCCCAGCGCCACCGTGCGATGCACCGAGCACAGTAGCCAGCCCACCGCGTCGGGGACCCGGGGGGCGTCTCCGCTCAGATCCAGCAGGGCCATGTTGGCCGCGTCACGCCGCAGCAGCGGATCGGCGAAACGACGCGCAAGCGCCTCCTGCGCAGAGGACAATACGCTGATGCCGAACCATCGCGCTGCAGCGAATACCGGCAGGTCGGCCGAACGCGCGCCGATGCTCCACGCGACCAACGGCGGATCCAACGACAGCGAGGTAAACGAGTTGATCGTCATCGCCACCACCTGCCCCCGGATATCGCGTGCCGTGGCGATCGCCACGCCGGTCGGGTATTGCCCGCAGACGTGGCGAAGCGCGACCGTGTCGGGCCCGACGGCGCCGGAGGACGGTGCCGCCATGGCCTCCGCGTCGCGGACCGGACCCGGTTTCATCAGCGGCCGCCGGCGGCCTGGAAGCGGCGCGTCACTTCGGCCCAGTCGATCAGGTTGAAGAAGGCGGCGATGTAGTCCGGCCGACGGTTCTGGTAGTGCAGGTAATAGGCGTGCTCCCACACGTCCAGGCCCAGGATCGGCACGCCGCCGGACAGGTTGGCGTAAGCGCCCATCAGCGGGCTGTCCTGGTTGGGGCTGCTCTCGACCAGCAGCTTGCCGTCACGGCCGAGCGTCAGCCATGCCCAGCCGCTGCCGAAACGGGTCTGCGCCGCCTTGGTAAAGGCGTCTTTGAAGGCCTGGTAGCCGCCGAGGTCACGTTCGATGGCGGCCGCCAGCGCGCCCTGCGGCGTGCCGCCGTCGGTGCTGAGCACGGTCCAGAACAGGCTGTGGTTGGCATGCCCGCCGCCGTTGTTGCGCACGGCGTTGCGTACGCCTTCTGGCAGCGATGCGATGTCGGCAATCAGCTGCTCGATCGGCGTTGCCTTGATGCCTGCCTCGGCCAGCGCGGCGTTGAGATTGTTGACGTAGGCCTGGTGGTGGCGCGCGTGGTGGATTTCCATCGTCTGCGCATCGAAATGCGGCTCGAGGGCGTCGTAGGCGTAGGGCAGGGCGGGCAGGGTATAGGACATCGCAGACAACTCCGTGGAAAGAGCGGTCATGATCGGACCTGAAGCAAGGTTGAGGTCAAGCGCGTTGATGCGTTCGATTCATGATCCGACAGCGCGTGCGGCATGTTTCAACCGACCGTGCCCGACGGCTCATGGATCGGGCAGCGGTTGAACTGTGCGCGGAACTGCCGCGATGCGGCCATCACGATGCGGCGGGCACGGTTGAGGCTGCCCAGCGGACGGTGCGCCGCCAAGGCGTGCCACGGCGCAAACGCAAGGCCGTCTTCGCGCGCCTCGGCATCGGCGCTCCACGCCGGCTGCGCGCCGACCACCAGGCGTCCGACGGCCACGAACGGACTGAGCGCTTCGGGCCAGACCACCGAGGCGTCCTCGATGGGCATCTGTTCCAGATCACGGCACAGCTGCACCCGCAGCTCCCACTCGACCGGCGCATCGAGGCGCTCGAAGAAGCTGCAGATCGCCTCGCGCTGCGTATCGGCCGTCGATGCCAGCGGCTGACCGGTCAGCGCGAGCAGTGCGGGCGAGACCGGCACCCAGGAAAACTTGGCCATGTGCGGCCCATACAGGAACGGGACCTGGGTGAAGAACGTTTCGCCCAGTGGATGGTGCTGGGGTTCACCGCCCAGCGCCTTCAACGTCGCGCTTTGTCCGCCTACCGCTTCGAGCGCCGCTTCGGTGCCGCGCAGCGCGGCCGACAGCACCTGTTTGGTCCGCGGCATGCGTTCGGTGGTGGACGCCAGCAGCTTGGCCGAGCGCAGGAAGCCTTGGATGCCGGGCGTGCTGAAGGCCGGTCCGTTGACCATCAGGAAGTCCWGGCTGTGCTCCTCCTCGCCCCCCTCCACGCGCGCACCGGGGACGTCCAGCAGCTTCACTGCCATCGCGCGGGGCGTGGACACGGTATCGGGCAGTTGCTCGGCGGGCGGTGAGGACAGGCGCACCAGCGCCTGGTACGTACCGGCGGTGGCGAACAGGCCATGGGCGAGCTCGGCGGGGAGCCCATCGAGCACCTGGAAGCGGCCTGTCAGCAGGGCGTGGCCCTTGGCGTGCACCGCGCGGCGCGCATGGCCTTCATGCTCGGCCACGGTGCGGGCCATGCCGGTGAACACCGTCGCCAGCTCGGCGATGGTGTCCTCCTCGTCGTCCTGGCGATGTTCAATGTCGGGCGAATAGACAACAGCAGGCGCGAACGTGGCCATGGCAACGGCATCCTCGTGGGGCAGGTCAGGGAGCCGGCGCATGACATGACCGTGCTTACGCCTTGGCAACAGCCGGCTGGGGCGGGGCAGGGCACCACCTTGGCGGGTGCGGCGTGCAGGGTGGGTGCAGGGCGCATGGCGTCCGCGCGAAGACGCGGCGCGGTGCATTCACCACTCCAGCGCCTCGAAGAAGCGTTCGGCCGCGTTTTCCTGGCCCAGCACCGTGGCCAACGCGCCCAGCGCCGCGTCACGATGCGCCGGGCGCAGCGCGCCATCGTCGTCTTCCAGGTCGTCCCCGGCGTCGAGGTACACCGTACCGATGGCCGCGATGGCGGCGAGGAAGGTCGTCAGGTCCTGCGTCAGTACCGACGCCTCCCAGCGGCCCGCGCCATGGAACGCGAACAGGACCTGGCCGCTGTCGCGATCGAAGATGAAGGGGTCGGCATTCTGTTCGGCGATCACCAGCCAAGGGTCGCGCCAATCGGTCAGGCGCTCACCGCTGTTGCCTTGCCACCGATAGCCGGCCTGCAGGGACCACAGCCGATGCAGGGGCGGGAAACACACGTTGACGCCGGGGATGTCGATGCCGACCGGTCCCACGTTGGCATGCACGGTCTCGCCCCACGGGCCTATCTGCGCGTAGAAGGCCGCCAGCGGGGCGGGCAGCGGTAGCTCGCCACGCCACAGATCTGCCGGCTGGGCATGCAGCGGGCCGAAGCGGGCGAAGGATGCGTGCAGTGTGTGCATGGCCGATGTCGTTGCAGGGAAGGAGGCGAAGACTGGCCATCGCCTCGGGGAGGCACAACCGTATCCGCGCGGCGACGACCGGCACCGTCTTTCACGCGCGCTGGCTATCATGCGCCCTGTTTCCTCTCATTGGACGGTCGTCGTGTCGCTAGCGCTGGTGTGGTTCCGCCGAGATCTTCGTCTGCAGGACAACCCGGCCTTGCAGGCCGCGCTGGATGCTGGACACGTGCCGGTGCCGGTCTATATCCATGCGCCGCATGAGGAAGGCGATTGGGCGCCCGGTGGCGCGTCCAATGCCTGGCTGCACCGTTCGCTGGCCGCGCTCGATGCAGACCTGCGTGGCCGTGGCTCGTCGCTGGTGCTGTGTCGCGGCGACAGCCAGGCCGAACTTGAGCGGTTGATCGCCGCATCCGGTGCGGTGGCGGTGTACTGGAACCGCAAGTACGAACCGGCCACGCAGCCGCGCGATGCGAGGATCAAGCGCGACCTGCGCGAGCAGGGCATCGAGGCGCAGAGCCACAACGGCAGCCTGATGCTGGAGCCATGGGATATCACCACCCTGCAGGGTGGCCCGTACAAGGTGTTCACTCCGTACTGGCGCAACGCACTCACCCGCCTGCAGCTGCCCGCGCCGGTCCGTGCGCCGRCGTCGCTGCCGGCCCATCCGCTGCAGGGCGAGGCGCTCGATACGCTCGGCCTGGCGGCCACGTTGCCGTGGGATGCCGGGTTCTGGACGCACTGGCAGCCGGGCGAGGCGGGCGCGCAGGAGGCGTTGACGGTGTTCATCGACGGGGCGCTCAACGGCTATCGGCAGCAGCGTGACCTGCCCGACCGGGTGGGCACCTCGCTGCTGTCCCCGCATCTGCATTTCGGCGAGATTGCGCCGTGGCAGGTCGTGCATCAGTTGCAGCCGGCGCGCAGTGCCAGCCGCGACGCCGACATCGATGGCTACATCCGCGAACTGGGCTGGCGTGAATTCTCCCACCACCTGCTGCATCACTTCCCGCAGACCACCGACCACAACCTCAACCCGCGCTTCGACGGCTTCCGCTGGGCCGCGCCCAATGCGGGGCAGTTGCAGGCGTGGCAGCAGGGGCGCACGGGCATTCCGATCATCGATGCGGGTATGCGCGAGCTGTGGGCCACCGGCTACATGCACAACCGGGTACGCATGCTGGTGGCCAGTTTCCTGTGCAAGCACCTGCGCCAGCACTGGCGCGAGGGCGCGCGCTGGTTCTGGGACACGCTGGTGGATGCCGACCTGGCCAACAACACCATGGGCTGGCAGTGGGTGGCCGGCACCGGGGCGGATGCGGCGCCGTATTTCCGCATCTTCAATCCGGTGACCCAATCGGAGAAGTTCGATCCGCAGGCGCGTTACATCACCCGCTGGGTGCCCGAACTGGCTGCGTTGCCGTTGAAGGCGCGCTTTGCGCCCTGGCAGCATCCACACCTGCTGGCCGAACACGCACCGTCCTATCCGACGCTGCCGCTGGTCGATCTGGCCGCCGGGCGCGATGCGGCGCTGGCGGCGTACCGGCATACCGGCGGGGCATGAGCGGCGCCGGACAGGTCGGGTCAGAAACCTGAACGCGGGGGAGACGGCCGCACGTGTCGTCATGTCGGCATCGCGTCAGGCTGTTTATGCTCTTTCCCGCCCGCACGCCGATACACCGGTAACCAAGGAGAACATCATGATCCGACCCGCAACCCGTAACGTGGCCCTGGCCCTTATGACCGCCGCCGCTTTGTCGGCCTGCGCCACCGGCGGTTCGTACGTCCAGTCCGACCCCTACGGCAACCCGACCCAGCAGCAGAACAAGACCGGCCGCAATGCGCTGATCGGTACTGCCGTGGGCGTGGCCGCCGGTCTGCTCAGCGGCAACAGCGCTACCGAGCGCCGCCAGCACGCGATGATCGGTGCCGGTATCGGCGCGCTCAGTGGTGCGGCGATCGGCCAGTACCAGGATCGCCAGGAACGCGCGCTGCGCGAACGTACCGCCAACACCGGTATCGATGTGTCGCGTGATGGCGACAACCTGACCCTGAACCTGCCGGACGGCATCACCTTCGATTTCGGCAAATCCACGCTGAAGCCGCAGTTCTACGGCTCGCTCAACGGCGTGGCGAGCACGCTGGCCGAATACAACCAGACCATGATCGAAGTGGTCGGCCACACCGACAGCATTGGCAGCGACGCGGTCAACAATCGCCTGTCCAAGGAACGCGCCGACTCGGTCGCCGCCTACCTGACCGCCCAGGGCGTGCAGGGCGCGCGCATCGAAACCCTCGGCGCCGGCAAGGCGTATCCGATCGCCGACAACAGCACCGACGCAGGCCGCGCGCAGAACCGCCGCGTGGAGATCCGCGTGATTCCGCTGCGTCAGTAACATCTGGCGTTGCTGAGGCTCGGGCCACGTGCCGGAGCAAAAATGCCGCCTTTGTAGGCGGCATTTTTTTGTTTTTCTCCCATCGCTCCCGCAGGCACGGAACGCGCGCTACGACCTGTCAGACGCGGGGGTCGGGGGGCGGGCGCTGGGCCCCCATGCCCTTTCCGGCGACGCCCCCGGCCGCTACGGGGCCCTCACGCTCGCGACATGCCAGAGCGGAGACAGCACTTGATCCACACGGCGCCCAGGCRACCAAGCCACACGCATATCGCCGTGCGCCACGCGCCAAGGCCTTCGCAGAAGGACGCTCCCTCCATCGGGACAGGAGCGTCCTTTCTGTGGGGTGCCGACGCCCTCACCAGTCGTACTGCACCTGCAGCCGCGCATACCGCGGCGTGGTGTAGTAGCGCGCCTTGCCGTAGTTGAAGTAGTCGGTCACCGTCCCGGCGGAATTGACGTCGTAGCGCGCCTCATACACCTGCACCGGCTTGATCGAATTGAACAGGTTGATCACCGACAACTGCACGCTCAGCCCCGGCAGCGCGGCCGGCGAATACACCACGTTCGGGTTGACCGACATCGTCCACGGCGTGCGTCCACTGCTCCCCACCTTGGAAAGGTCGTCCATACCGACGTTGCAGGTGTGGAACACACCGCGATAGCCGAAGTCGGTATCGAAGGTGCCGTTGCCGCCGCCCAGGCAGCTGATCGGCGTCCCGGACTGCACCAGCAGATTCGCGCCCAGCTGCCACTGCGGGGTCAACTGGTAACTGCCGTACAGTTTGAAGCTGTGGCGACGATCATTGAACAGGTAGCCATCGGCGCCGTAGGACAGTTCCTTGAAGTCGAAGTCCGAGGTCGTGCCGGTGTCGTCCTGGCCGTTGGTGCTCTTCACCAGGCCTTCGTAGTTGCCGTACAGCTTGGCCCAGGTGTAGTTGACGCTGGCATACCAGCGTTCGGTCCGCTTCTCCGCCGACAGGCTCAGCGAGCGGTAGCTGCGCTTGGCCTTGGGGCCCAGTTCGCTGCCAGGAACAGTGATGGTGTCCGGCTTGCCGTCGCCATCGACATCAATGTCCAGGGTCAGGTCGCTGCCGGGATTGAAGATCCAGCAGCCGGGCAGGCCGCCCGGAACCTCCCATTCGCTGTCCCAATGCGAGACGTCGTAGCCGGCCGCCTTGGCCGCGTTGTACAACGATCGCGAATCGCAGGTGTCATCGATCACCTGATTGATCCGGCGCAGGGTGATCTTGGCGCCCAGCGTCCAGCCATCGACCCAATCGTTGGAGGAGCGCAGTTGCCGTTGAAAGCCGAGGATCGCCTCGTCCTGCGTGTAAGGCTTCAACCCGCGGGATGCGACCGCGCGCGGATCGGGCGTGCTGCCGTCGGCGCCGTTGACTACGCTGTCGGCGCTGCCGTTGCGATACGAGCCGGTGATGTTGGGCTTGCCGGTGACCGGGTCGTAGCCGTCGTAGGTGTAGTAATCCATCGTGTAGTACGACGCGGTAGCCGCGCGCAGTGCCACGTTGGCGGCGATGGGCAGCGAGTAGCGGCCAAGCGATGCGTACAGCTTACTGTCGCCGTCGCCGGTGGGATCCCACGAAAGGCCCAGCCGCGGCTGCCAGATATTGGACTGCTTGACGAACGTCGCGCCGCTGCCGTTGCGGTTGTCGAACGAATCATTGCGCAGCCCGGCGTACAGCATCAGCCGGTCGGTGACCTGCCAATGGTCTTCCAGGTACCACGACGCCTGCTTGACGCCGATGCGGCCACCGGTGCGGAAATCGATGCGCTGTGCGTAGTTGGCGTAGAGGTTCCAGTAGGCGCCGCTGGAATAGGCGGTGCCCTGCACCGAGGTCCAGTCCTCCTTGCTGTAGCCGCCGCCGAGCTGATGGTTGCCCAGCTGCCAGACCAGGTCGGCCTGGGTGTTGCTGCGCTCGTTGCTGCCCGCACGCAGGCCGAGCTGGCTGTTGACCGCGCAGCCCACCTGCTTGCCCAGTACGCGGTCGACCACGTAAGGGCAGTCGCCGTCGGCGGCGTTGATGTCGCCATCGTAGTCGCCACGCTGTCCGTCCGGGCTGATCGTGTACTCGCCGTTGGTATTGCGCATGCGCCCGTGCTGCAGGCTGGCGGTAACATCATCGCCGAGCTGGCTGGTCCACTTGAACACGTTGGTGGTGCCGCCGGAGCGGCCTTCCAGGCGCCCTCGGTAGTCGCCCTTGTCTACTGCCGCACCAGGCTGGTCGCTGGCGTACTCGGTGTCGTAATAGTCGTAACGGTAGCGGCGGCGATTGTCGAAACCGGTGTATTCCAGGTGGTTGCGGTCGTTGAGGTACCAGTCGAGTTTCAGCAGCCAGTAGGGATCGCGCGCGCGGTAGTCCTGTGCAGACGCCGCCAGCGACGTGGGCGGCACGGGGGTGTCCGGATCGCGCGCGCTGCGCGGGTTGCTCGACGAACGTCCGCCGAAGGCGGTTTTGTCCGATCGGGTCAGGCTGCCCAGCGCGAACACGAACAGCTTGTCCTCGATCAACGGGCCGCCGGCCCAGGCGCTGAACACATCGCTGGACTGGCGGTTGTTGTCGTACGAACGCAGGATGCTGCCATCGGTGCGAAGCGTATCGGGCGCATTTTCGCGCAGGGCGTCCGGTGCCGTGGTCCAGCTGACCCCGCCTTTCCAGGTGTTGGTGCCGCGCTTGACGTTGACGCTGGTGACCCCGCCAGTGGAAAACCCGTAACGCGCGCCATAGCCGCCGGTCTGCACATCCAGTTGGTCGATGGCCTGGAAGGGCACTTCGGCGAAGGACAGGCTGTCGAACAGGTTGGTGACGTTGAAGCCGTTGATGTAGTAACTGTTCTCGGCCGCCGATGCACCGCCGAACGAGGCCGGCCCGAAGAAGCTGCTGCTGGCTACCGTACCCGGGGTGAGCAGCGAGATGCTGGTGACATCGCGCGCAACCGGCAGCGTGTTGAGCTGTTCGGCGGTAAAGGTGGTGCGGGTCTCCACACTGCCGAGGTCGATCGGTGCCACGCTGCTGGCACGCACGTTCACCGCTTCCAGCGTGGCGGCCTTGGCGAAATCGGCCTGGGTGGTCTGCCCGGCGACCACGGTTACCTGGCGTTGATCGGTGGTGCCGTCGGTGCGGGTGATGCGGACGTCATACTGTCCGGTCGGCAAGGCCGGCAGGCGGAACCTGCCGTCGGCGCTGATGCGGGCGTCACGGGAGGTGCCGGCCTCCAGGCTGCGGATCTGGACGCTGCCGCCGGCGGCATCGGGGACATGCCCGAGGATGTCCCCGACCGTGCTCTGGGCCAACGCGGGCAGCGGCGTCAACATCGCCATCAGCAGGAGGGACAGGGTGGTCTTGCGCGGTTGGATCCTGCACGTACGGAACGGGTGATGCATGTCTTCCCCTCCAGTGCGTCCGGCCGGGGTGGCCGGGTCGAGTGGGGCGGACGCTAGTCCTCGGGCGCGGACGAAAAAACGCGTGGCGTCGCCAGGACGTTGCTTAACGTGACGCGGCGCAGAAATAACGCCGTCCCACGCATCGAGACGTGACCGGGTTCGCTCATAAACCTTCTGCATCATTGCGAAGGGTGAAAAACAGGATCGTGCCGTTAGCGACAATCCGCGCGTCGTCGCGGACGAAAAAACGCCGCCCGGAGGCGGCGTTGTCAGGTAGGGAGGCCGTGTTCGGCTACGCCGTCGGTCAGCCTGCGGTGACCGTCTCCAGGATCCGCTTGCCGGTGGCCTGCAGTTCGTCTTCGGCCTGCGCGTTGTGCTGTTTGGCGTACTTGGCGTTGGGACACTGCGCCAGCATGTAGTTGGCG